>JAQGHS010000400.1 GCA_028291605.1 Planctomycetaceae bacterium
AACTCGCTCGCCCACAGCGGCGACCGATTCATCGCGGGCGACGGAGGGCGTGGCGTCCAGTGTGACCCAGACATCGTCCAGCTTGGCTTCGACCCAGGCATGTGCATGTCGCTGTTGAACCTCCAGCAGTCCCAATTCCGGTGTCTCAATCCCGCCTTTGAAGCCGGTAACGACGCGGGATGGAATGCCGAGCGCGCGGAGCAGCAATGCCAGGCTGGTGGCGAAATACTGACAGTGCCCCGTCTTGCGGTTCTTCAAAAAGTCTTCGATCGGATCCAGGCTGGGATCAATCCGGGTTTGATCCAAAGAGTATTGATAAACGCCTGAATCTCGCAAATAAGAGACCATCGTGTTGGCAATCTGGGCGTGTGTGGGCTGATCGGGGGCAGTCTGTTCTCGCGTGCGCGCCTGGAGGAGCTGGGCGATTTCATGCGTGTATGGCAAGCCGCCGGGAATCCCCAGATAGTTATTCCCCATTCGTCCCGCGCGGCCAGGCCGGCCCATACCCATCCCTCGCTCTCCGGGAGGTCTGTCCATTCTCGGCACAGGCCTATCGTCCGGCGTAATCCTGTAGCGGGGGGGCAGCGGATCGCCCGTTCGTTCCGGAGCCAGGAGGTGATAACGGACCGCTCCCCGGAGGCCACCCGTCTGCATGGACAGGCTCAAGGTGCGCGTATCGTGGAAAACTCGGATTTCTCCCGCCTGATCTTCCACCCGGCCATACTCGGGATCGATCAGCGAGAAGACCGTTCGTGATGCGTTGGGTTCCAATCGAACTGTCTGGCGAACGTAGCGTTTCTCAGTCCGCTTACCAAACGTAATGGGGCTCGTGCCGAACTTATTGGATTGACCCGACTGAGCCGGATACCATTCGCCATCTTGATAGATCGTCAAAATCGATCCCCGCAACAGCGGCTCGGATTGCCCGATTCGCGCCAGATACTCGTGCAATGGGACTGGAGTATTGGTTTGGTCATCGAACAGGGATAGCTCCAGCACGGGGGCCGAGCTCTCTAATATCCGGCCAAAGTCTCGGAGCTGCACCTTCTCTGAAAACCCGGTGACCGGGGTGCTGCCGATCAAGTTCGTGTCCTGGAAGGGATTGCCGGCTCCCATCCAGAGTCGAGGCGTCAGCAGAAAGAAAATCATTCCCAGGAACAACGCCGCCGCAGACAGCCCACATACGCCGAATACGAAACGCCAATTCAGGTCGGCTTCGTGCACATTCCCTTGAAAGGCATTGCGAAATTCGCTGCTGTTCGAAGTGGCCACCCATTGTTGTACAGGGCGGCCGGAGACGACTTCTCCGGCGGGTAAACTTGGCCAGACCCAATCCGATTTGGCTGCGTCCGGTTCGCTCTCACGTCCATATCGTAAACGTGCCAATAACAGGGTGAAGACCGAAAGTGTCCACAGTGCCAGGAACATGTAAACCAGGATCAGCAAGCCAAACAAGGGCGAATTGGTCAGCAGTGCGGCTAAGGCAATTTGCAGACAGCTCAGCACACAGATCCACCAGTATTGATGGGCCGACTTGTTATAAAACATCAGCACCCACTGCAGAATGGCCAGCAGGTGGGCTCCGGCCAGCAGCTTGACGTCTTCTCGTCCGTTAAACAATTCATAGGTCGGATAAATAAACGCGAGCAACCCGACTCCCGCAATCCAGAGACCGTCTAATCTCAGGACGCGGAAACGCTCATTCAACAGCAAAGCGATAACGGCGATGGGAGGCGTCAACGCGGTGACAGACGGTGTCTGTTCGGCCCAGGCGAGGATGCCTCCCGACAGTGCCGCCAGGCCGTAGATGCTCAAGTAGAATGCTGCAGCGAGATCCATCGCGTCCTCATCGCTCACGTAGCCAGCGGGGCCAGTGCCTTGTAGGGGACCTGCTCGTTGTCGTTCGAGTTATCAAAAAATCGCTTTAAATCTTCGGGATGCGCGACAACCAGGCGGAACGGCATACCTCGATGCTGGCTGTCGGATTGTACGTCGTGCAGCAATTGGCTGGTGGGCTGTCGATCGTCCCGCGTCGTAATCAAGACGCGATTGACGTGTGACGACCGCATCTGAAAACAGGCTTCGACCACTTCCGTCAGGGCCCCTGTTGAGCTGCCCTCGGCCATGGCGAATTCATCCAGCAGTTGCGGCATCGTTTGCGGCCCGGCAGCGCCGCACCACCAGCGCGCATGCTGCCCGGCGATCCCGATAAACAGGCTCGACTCACGGCTCTTCTGGCAGTGCTCGACACTCACCGTGGCCGCGAAGCTGAGTGCCAGTTCGACGTTCGCGAGATCTGCCGCAGTGGGAGTGGCTGGCAGCCAGAGATCGAGAACCAGTGCCAGATCCAGATCCCGCATCTGGTGGTTTTCCCGGACCATCAACTGATTGCGTCGCGCCGTCGTGCGCCAGTGAATGGCACGCAGGCTGTCACCCTGCCGGTACTCACGCAGTCGATGAAATTCATCTTCGAACGCCCCCACTCGGGGACGGGTATTCTGGACGAGTTCATCGGCGTCCAATTGTTCGCGGTGCCATTGCGACGTCAACCGGCCAATCCGCGGATAGACCAGCAGCTCACCAGGACATTGCATGACGTACGATCGTTCCACCAGACCCAGCGGAAAGCGGGTCAGCAACCGCACCGGACCACACACATGTCGGCCACGCGGCAACAGCCTGAGCTGGTAGCGACCCGTGCGCTCCTGACTCGGGCCCACGCGGGTGAAGACGATGATCGGGAAGAGGTGTTCAGAACCGTGCTGCAAGTGGTCTTCGATGACCAGCATCCAGGAACCGATCGCCCACCGGCGATTGGATAGCGAGACATCCACCGCAAACCATTCCCCCTGCATGACTCGCGGGGGGAGAGTCCGGATCACCTGGTTGCGAGTCAACATGGTCAACGCAATATGACCATTCAACACAAACGGGCCCGCCAGCAATCCAAACACCAGCAACAGCATATTATGCTTGCCGAGCAATGCACCGACCAGAATCACCACCATGATGATGAAGTACAACCACCCTTCACGGGTGACTTCAATCCGATACGGCATCAGGCGTGCAAACCAAATACTGGTCTGGCGACGTTGCCGGCCCAGGAAAACGGATTTCAGTCCCCACAGAAACAACCCTGAAGCCAGCGTCAGGTGCAAGAGACGTAACCAGAGGGTGCCCAGCGTGAGGAACGTGTAGCCCTTGATGTACAGAACCCCGAGGGCGAACCCGGCCATCAACGCCACCACACCGGAAATCGGACGTACTCGCGAGGTCGTGATTTCCTGTGAAGAGTCCGACATGGTCAGTGGATTCCGCAAATGGCGGCTTAAGGTACTCAAGGATTGGCACTTAAGTCGCAGCCATGGTTCCCTGAGCGTGGGACGAAGTAGCAATCGCCCACCCTTGGCACTTGGGGGCCGGCTAAGACTGTTCGCGTCCATGACATTGTCCTGTGACGGGCGGACGCGGTCAATTAACTCCCTCCAAATCGGACTGAATCCCTTCAGGTCTGCCAGATTCCAACCTTGCCTGCGATGATTTCTGTAGGCAAACATTGACGGGTTTTCTGGCGGATTTGGCAGACTTGGTTGTCTGCCACCACAAGCCTGACGCGCCGCCGCGAACGTCCGCCGTTGGCTTTACATTGAAGTCGCCTTAACCGGTTATCCGAAAATAAGTAAAGACTTCATCATCTTCGCGAGTTCCCGCGCTCTCGTACGCACACCATACCTCTCTATTCTACCGATCTTATGCGATTCGTCTCCGGCCTTTCACCGGAGCTCGCTGCCGCACCTACGTACTTTGTTCAAATTGCCAGCACTCTCAGCTCACCCAATCTCGAATTCCTCATCGCAAACACTCGGAACTTGACCGTCGCAGAGCCCGTCTGCGCCGGTTCGCTGTCGTTCGTCTAAGCCTAACTGGTCATTTCCAGCCGAGGTTCAGTACGGTTCATTTTTCAGAAAGAACTCCCATGATCGGTTACCACCGAATGCACCTTCGCGCGTCGATCGCGAACTGCTCGCTCCGATTACTGCTGGCCATGTTGATGGTCTGGCAATCTGCCGCTTGGGGCAGCCCACCGGAACAGCCTCGCATTGACAAGGATGCCGCAGTCGTTACGCAGCAATTGGATAATGAGACGCCTCACTGGAAAGCAGGCAGTAGTCAGAAGGAAAGTGCAGCTTCCAGTTCCGCGACCAAGCTCGTCTTTCAAACGTCTGAAACTCCCACGTTACGCTTGGCGACCGAACCCCGACCGCGCTGGTTTTGGTCAGATATCCTGGGAACCTCGCAATGGACTGAGGATGAGGAGATTCCTCCCAAGTGGCAGTTGGTCAACTGGGAGCAAACCCATGGATATTCAGAAGGTGGTGGACACGTAGAAGGTATGGGACATCCCGATAATTATGTACCGCATCCCTTCCCGTTCAATATTGGTGGTGGAGAGATCGAAGTCACAGACCCTGCAGACGACCCTTATGTGCCGATTTTTGGAAATGCCCCGCCGGGCAGCTTGTTCGATCCCAGTCGTCCCAATGTGTTCAATATTGACGTCCCGGATGCGTGGGACTTCTACAACCTGATCAGTACTGACCGCCCTGACTTCACGGACGCGACATACTCGGTCGGTAAGAACCGGGTGGTCATCGAAACCGGATACACGTTTCGCAATAGCTCAACCAACGAACTCAAAGTGAATCGCCAGCAGCTTCCGGAAGCTCTGTTGAGGCTCGGCCTCACTGACGAGTTCGAGATCCGCATGAAGTGGAACGGCCTGGTCACTTCCGAGATTATTGACAAGACGACCGGAGTCTCGACCGCCAATTTTGGCAGCGACGACCTGCAACTGGGCTTCAAATACGAAGTCATCCAGCAGGATGGCTGGAAGCCGATGTTGACGATGCTCGGTGGAGCCGCAATTCCCAGTGGCACCCGCGGCGTTTCGGCCAAGCAGGTTCAGCCCTTCTTCAATACCGTCTTGGGCTGGGGCATCCGCCGGTGGCTGTATCTCAAGGTCAGCACCGGAACCGACTTTCTCAAGAGCAACGATGCGACCCACGTGTTCGCCGGCTCGATTGAAGATGGTCGTCTCGTCGTCTCGTCCGTCGACAACACGACGGAATGGCATTCATCCGCATCGTTGCTGTACCAACTCTCACCACGCGTCGGTGGCTTCTTCGAGTGGTTCGCGTTCTACAGCAACAACTCCAGCGACAATCGCCCCGCCCACTATCTGGACATGGGCTATTTCCTGTACGCCACCACCAACGTGCAATTCGACATCCGCATTGGCGAACGACTCAGCGATCGAGTCGATACGCTGTTTACCGGGGCCGGCATGTCGGTCAGGTATTGACCTGGCCTTACATCGTGGGACGGGATGTCCGTCCCACGACTCATGCAAATTGGCGTAACCAGCACCACACATGAGAATGCACGGGCAGGATCCAGACCCCCAGGGTTCCGGCCAAAATTCGCGAAATGTGTCTCATAGACTGATGCTCCGCGGGACAGCCGGGGTGTGTGATCGTGTCGACCGTTCAACAACGGACGGACTGAAACTCAAGCACGGGGAGCGGGCCGTGTCTGACAACAATCGGAGGGCAAACCGGGGACAAACACGTCTCGGTGTGGCGGTGCGTCCAACTCTCAAAGCACCTGAGAACTTAAGCACCGGATAATCCTCCCATCGACCATTCTGCATATCGACTCACAGTAGACGACAGATCAAACGCAAAGTCTACCGAAGCGGCAGAACCGGCAGATCCCGTAGGATAGGCATCCTGCCTGTCGTTCCCCAAAACCTGACAGGCAGGATGCCTATCCTACGGCCATTCTCCGCACCAAAACGATCTGTCTGGACCGCTTCAGCTTCATCGACAGGGCTGCTAGCATATTCCCCGAAGGACTCCAGCCATTAAGAGCGGAATGGCGCTAGCCACCGGTACTTCAGTATGACGCCCAACCCGAAGGAACCGGCGGCTAGCGCCGTGCCGCTCACGAAGGACTCCAGCTAAGAATGAAGTTCATTGGGAGTGATCCATGTTAATTGCCTGCGTTCTGATCTACATGGCCGCCACCGTGGCGGTCGGAATTTATGCGTCGAGTCGCGTGAAGGACTCGAAGGACTTCATGGTCGCGGGACGGTCCCTCCCGCTTTACATGAACTTTGCCTGCGTCTTCGCCACCTGGTTCGGAGCGGAAACAGTCCTATCGGTGTCGGCGAGATTCGCCCACAAGGGAATGGGATTCGTCTCCGGTGATCCCTTCGGTGCTTCGGTGTGCCTGGTCCTGGTCGCCTTCTTCTTCGCGCGCACGTTCTATCGATTGGAACTGTTGACGATCGGCGACTACTACCACCTGCGGTACGGCAAATTCGTCGAAGTGATCACGTCACTGGGAATTGCCAGTTCGTACCTCGGCTGGACCAGTGCGCAGCTGTCAGCGCTGGGGCTCGTGATTAACGTGCTCTTCCCCCAGATTTCACTGAACGTGGCAATCATCATCGGAGCGTCGATCGTCACGGTTTATACGTTGTTCGGTGGTATGTGGTCAGTCGCGTTGACCGACGTCGTACAGACCGCGGCCATCGTATTCGGGCTGATCATCGTGGCGATTCTGCTGGGTTATCAGGCAGGCGGGTTTGACGTCGTCGTCGCCGCAGCTCAGAAGGAGGGCAAACTGAACCTCTTCCCGCATATCACTGCCGCGGCGTGGATGGCGTTCATCGGCGAATTCATCACGATGTCACTGGGGTCGATCCCTCAACAGGACGTCTTCCAGCGAGTCACCAGCGCCAAGAACGAACGCACCGCCTTCATTGGGACATTGTGCGGCGGCTTGTTCTACTTTGCCTTCGCCTTCGTGCCGATGTTCATCGCCTACTCTGCCACCGTCATTGACCCCGCCTACATCGCCATGTTTTCGGCCGACGACGATGCCCGCAAAATCCAGCAAATTCTGCCGCACCTCATTCTGCAGCGGACGCCCATCTGGTGCCAGATCCTGTTCTTCGGAGCCGTCCTCTCGGCGATCCTCTCCACCGCCAGCGGCACGCTCCTCGCCCCGGCCAGCGTGTTGACCGAGAACGTGCTGCAGCAGTTCACCAAGCATTTCAGCGACAAGACGATGTTATTGTTGCTGCGCACGATATTGGTCCTGGTCGCGATCGTTTCCACAACGATTTCCATCAACTCGGAAAGCACGATGTACGAAATGGTCGAGAGCGGCTACAAGGTGACGCTGGTCGTCGCCTTCGTCCCCCTGCTCTGCGGCATCTACTGGCCCAAAGCCACCACTCAAGGTGCCATCTTCTCGATCCTGCTCGCGGTCCCTATCTGGATCGGTGCCGAATTCCTGTGCTCAGAAGAGAGCCCCGAACTCTGGCGAAACGTCCCCGCCCAACTCTACGGCCTGGCAGCCTCCTTCGCCGGAATGTTCCTCGGCTCCAGCATGCCGAACTGGATTAAGCACACGCAACCCGATGCCGCTGAGTTGGCGAAGAACCGCGGACCGGCGATGGGGCATTAACCGGGAGATTTGCGTGAATGCCGCTGAAGTGAACTGGACGACAAAAAACCATGGCTGAGAAAAATACTAGTCGTTCTCTGCAGACCAGAAGTGCCAAGAAGCTCCTTTCCGCACAAACTGGGCTTAGGCAGTTCGCGAAGCAATCGGGGTCGAGGGCCAGTATTAGTTATCTGAAATTGGTTGCCGTATTTCCCATACGTCCGCTTCGCACGGACACCGAGCTGATCGAAGCCATCCAGGTATTGGATCACCTGTTGAGCCGCAAGAAGCCACTCGACGAGCAGGAACAGGGATATTTGGACAGCTTGAGTCATGAGATCCGCCTCTCTGAGGAAGCGAATGTCCCTATGCCGGCTGTCTCCGGCGTCGCACTGCTTCGACACTTGATTGACGCTCGGGAGGCAACGCTATCGGAAGTTGCGATCGGGACTGGAATTGCCGTCTCAACGCTGTCGTCCGTATTGAGCGGCAAGCGACAGTTGAATCGGAATAACATCACAAATCTGGCTGTTTATTTCGGAGTCGCTCCCGGATTGTTCTTGAGTTGATTTGTCACAGAACTATCAGTCTCGACGCTTCGTACCTGACATTATTCGTTCTTCAATGTCCATTTATAATTGACCATCAGAACGGCAGGGTTACGGAAGACCCGGGGAGCTTCCCTTCGATAATCCCTCAACCGCCTTGGCAATTTGCTGCACCAGTTCCGCCGCCCGCGACGCCGGCTCTCCCGTGTACCGGGCCAGGTGAATCATCGTCACTAACTGTCTGACCCACGCGAGTGTCGCCAGCAGATCGCCATGCCATTGCTCGCGGACGTGTTGCAACTTGGTCAGGTTCTCCCGCCGGGATTGCTCACTCGTCGTAATGCGATTAGCGGATGATGAGTCTGCGACCATCGTCGGCGCTGCTTGCGTCGCTGTGCCCAAAGACGTCGAATCGGGTTGGGCCTTATCATTTGCTTCGGCAGACAACAGACGATCAAGCTCGCGAATCCGCTCTGCCTGTTGTCGCCACGCCGAACGAAGCTCTGCAAACCGGCCAGCCTCTGCACAGAGCGTCTCTTCCGCCCAACCATTCAAGCTGCACAGAGCCGTATCAAGTTCGATCTCGACCTGAGCGATGGCGGTGGTCATTTCGTCGACTGGCTCGCTCGCTAAGTTCGGCGGCAGATTGTCGCCGTGAGGTTGTGCTCCTTTCGAGACCAGTAGCATCGGCAGATAGAAGGGCCAGAACAGCAGCGCCGTGCAGGCTCGAAATGTTCGACCGCCAGTGACCGAGTCCGTATTGCCGATCCAGAGGGCCACCGCCACACAGGCACCAATGACAAGATAAAAACAGAGGGTGACATCTCCACTCATGGTGTGGTTCCCAATCGAGCAAACTCGCTAAGCCTACGCTAAATATGGTCTAGGCGAGCCGGGTGGCGTAAGCCCCCGGATTCCGTGGCCGACGCTGCTAGCGTCGGAGTCAACGTTAAAACTCACCAGATTGGCATAGCGGAAGAATCCCGGGGCTTACGCCACCGGGCTCACCTTGATCACTTTTATGCATCATCCCTGCATCCGTTGCCACAGCGTAAAGATCAACACGGGCGTCACGGCCGTATAACACGCCGCCCACGACAGCACGAGCCGTTGCAGAAAGAAGCCGCGCTGCTCACGGCGTTCCTCGGCCATGGTGTCCACGAAGCCCGAGAGACCACGGTAGAGTGAATAAGTTCCAGCCGTTCCCGCGATGAAGGGCAGGATCAACCCGAGCGTCAAGACGGTGTCGCGCCAGTACTCCGACATCGGAAAGATGGCAATGGCCAATCCCCCCGTAGCATAGATCGGCAGCACACCGACCAACGTCACGGCGGCCACGGCTTTGGATTTCAACGACTGCAGGACGACATCCATCATCGTCATCCGCACTCCTGCTAACAACGAGTAAAAGTAGAGGCTGGGCAGACAGATGCCGGTGGCCGCGATCAACCCTACCGCATAAGCCGCGATGAGCCGCAACGCATCGCCATTCAGCCAATGTGTCAACAGTGAGGTCCCGTTCGATGCCGCGAATCGCATCGGAGTCGACTCGCGACCAGCGACGACCGCTTCCATCGGAAAGAGCTGCGGCCACACGGTGCTCGTGCTGAGTACCAGCGACATGGCCACTCCGAAGAACGTAAAGCCGACCAGCGAGATTCCCAGGAATCGCGGCAGCAATTCCGCCTGGCGAGCTGGATCCCGAATCAAGCGGTCCAGTTGCTCGGGCGCCTTCAAGATCAATTCGAGCAATCCCAGCGACCCGCTTTCCACCGGACGAATCATGTCTGGCCACGTGGGCTCTAATCGGTTTACCAGCTCGAAGTCAGGCGGTATCGGCGGGATGCCTTCGTCAGGGGTAGCTGCTGTCGGTTCTTGATTGGCTTTGTGTATTTCGTATGTTTCGACAGTCATGGCATGTCTCATTCAGTTCTGTATGGTGGCGATGATTGCATCGAGGCTTGGTGTGACTATTGGCTCATCAGCCGGAGGGCGTTAGCCCCCGGTTCGCGCGTGTGGCCCAATTTTCAGAAGAACCGGACGCTAAGGCGTGCCGGCTGATTCGGTCGGTGATCTATCCACGGCGACTAAACAAACCGGAACAGGCCGAAGAAGTAGAACAGTTCGGCCCCCGTCACTCCGACGAGGACCAGCCACCAGTCGGGCGTGACTCCGCGTTGAGGTTCCAGGTGCTGCATCACGCGCCGGAAGACGTCGCTCATCGAGATACCGACGCCAGTGAAGACAACCAAGTTCACTAACAACACAAAGCCGGGCGAGGGAATGGCCACCGAGAAGAACCAGTTGATCGGGATCGACGCCAGCATGGCGAGACCGCCCCAACTCGTCGTGACCAGCGCGGCCAGCAACGTACTACTCGCAGGGAGACGAGAACCTGACAAGCTGTTCAAAATGTAGAGCGCCGGCAGCGGAATGGCCCACGCCAAACCGGCGGCACTCGTGCAGGCGATGCCCTTGAAGAGGACCTCCTCCAGCCGACCGTTCAGCCCCATGGTCATGCCATAGAACATCGTCCCCATCACGGCCGTCGCGACCAGCGAGACCCAGACCCACCAGCGATACTCAACCTCGCCCCGGTTCCAGCGAACGGCAAACAGCTCGGGCTCACGCAGCGCCATCCCCACATGAGCGATCCCAGACCGCAATTGCTCTCGAAGCATGATTCGACCTCCACACATAAGTGACATGTATGGAGTGGTAACCGCCCGCTCCGGCGATGATTAACCGGAAATCCACGCAGCCCGTAGGATAGGCATCCTGCCTGTCCGTCAAAGAATCATTCGCGACAGGCAGGATGCCTATCCCACTTTAAGATATTCACTTCGCCGCCTTCAAACGCAACACGCCGTCCGGCCCCATACCGAACTTGGCCGGCAATGGAATGTTCGAGAAGTGAGCGTCCTCACCCGTACGAACTTGCCAGATCGGTTCGAATTCCCAACGCTGGGTCCCTGCGATCAGATCCAGCTGCCACCCGTTGTTCAATATGTCGGCGGGACTGTCGGCCTTGACGACGATCAGGTTGTAGTCGTTGACCGAAAGCTGTTGCTGCCGCAATTTAAATCGGACTTGCTTGGAGGCCGCAGGGATCGGCCCCAGTTCGACACCATTCAGCCACATTCGAATCTTGCCCGCTGGGACGCCGATAGTCACCGGGCCTTTGGCATACCATTCCTCAGGGACGCGAAGTGCGCCGCGGAACCACACGGGGCAGTCCACATTCTCCACCACTTTCTGAAATCCGGTGCCCTGGGTTTTGATGGTCGTCCAGTGTTGCTGCAGTTTCAAATCACTCGGCGCTGAGTTTGTACCGGCAACGGCAGGACTCTTGCGTTGATCCCCCTTCCAACGAAACGGTTCGCCTCCCAGTAACTGGTCGCTCGTAATCGTGGGGCAGATCTGTTGTTCGACATAATCCAGCACCAGATCATGACCGGTGAAGTGATCCACGTAAGGCCAGCTTTTGGGGGAATACATGCTGTCGGTCATGTCGCGCATTAAGACCACGTGCTTACCGTTCCGTTTCATCTGGCGCAATCCAAACGGGCGGCCGACCACACACATGTTGCAATGCACCCCGGTCAGGATCACATTACGAATGCCGTGCTTCTCGAGGATGTTCCACACTTCATCGCCGCGGTCACTGATATAGTCGCGTTCGGCGTCGATCGTGATCAGATCGGATTGCTTCTGCCACGGCGTGCCCGGATTGCGTCCCATCGCTTTGAGCTTCGTCGCCCACGCGGCATGTTCCTGAGGATCATCGTCTTCCCCGCCATCAGATTGGTCGATGGGATAGAGCCCCTCCTCGTGATCCAGCCGCGAGCACCAGTATTGAATATCCGACGGCAGCGGCTTCGCTTGCGGAGTCTGCTCGGCGCGGCGTCGGGCCGGATGGTCGACGTAGGCTGGCATGCAATCACTGGGAGCATGAATCACGATCGCCCCGTGCTGCCGCGCGGACTTAAGCACCTGATCCAGTCGCGGCGCGAACTCTTCCATTCGTCGGACCGCATTCAGGCAATGGTGATAGTCCCAGACATCACACACGATCACGGCCGTCTGCGAGGCGTCCCAAGCCTCTTCCTTAATGACTCGTTCGGGTTGAGTACCAGCCGTTTTTGCGGGTGCGCTGGAACGCAGTTTTAGTTTGATCGTGTCGGCCATGGCCACCTCAGGTGCGCTCAAGATCGCTCCGGCGAGAATGACGGCGGCTGTGCACAATGCGGGGATGCGGATCATGTTGAACGTCTTTCGGGAATGACTTCTTCGTAGGCGAGCGTCCGGCGTAAGCCGGATGGTTGTTAGCGACTTTCTTAAACTCTAGACGCAATTATTTCTACTATTCGTAAGGGCCATTTGTTTAAATCATCATTTTGGGTTCTTGTTAACGGTAAGACAACCATCCGGCTTACGCCGGACGCTCGCCTGCTTTAAGGCCCCTCAATCTCCGACAAAGGCAACCTCGTAAACACAATCTCCGGACTATACTTCTTCTGCGTATTGCGCTCATACAGCACCCCAATCTCACCATTCGGCAATCTCGCGAGTCCCGAATACTCCGAACTACCCGGTTCGATCACCAGTGACTTGGCCCAGGTGCGGCCCTCATCGTAGCTTAACCGCAACGTCAATTGCCGGCGTCCCGGACCGGGTGGATTCGTAAACAGCCAGCGGGACCGCCCTCCATCTCCAAGGCCCGAATAGACCAGCAAACTCCCCTGGCAACTGCTCTCTGTCAGAGCCGCATCTCGACCGACGTCAGTCCAGGTCTTCCCTTCATCGCGACTCAGTGCAATTACCCGGTTGCGAATGACTTTCTCATCACGGGGGGAAATATTTCGAGTATTAATCACCAGCGTCCCATCAGCTCGCAGGGCCGCTTGGGCCTCAGTAGTTTCATCGGCGACCGTACCGCCAATCTGCCATGTCTGGCCATGATCGTCACTGTAGAGCGAATGCACCTGATAGATACCGGTCTTCTCCACAGCATGATAAGCAGGAATAAACAAACGGCCGCTCGGGAGCTGCAGTCCAATCCCAGGTCCAGGCCCGTACCACGTCCACTGCGGCCGAGTGGCTTGAGCCGAGATATCAACGGGCTTAGACCAAGTTAGTCCTTCATCAGCACTCTTGGTGATCCAGACTTGAGTCCGCTCGGTACTCGTCCCCTTAACGATTTCGTCCTCAGTGTCCTGCCCCAGGCTGCGTGAGAACGGCAGCCAGATGATCCCGGTAGACCGATCAACCACCGGACACGGATTGCCGAGCGTATTCGGCCCGTCGTCAGCCACCACCTGGAGCGGAGCCCAGGTCTTCCCGCCATCAGTACTGCGCCGCAGCACAAGATCGATATCACCAGTCAGCCCCGAGGCTTTCACCCGACCTTCACAGAAGGCCAGGACTGTCTGCTTGGGTGTGACATAAAGTGCCGGGATGCGATACCGACCGTATCCTGTTTCGCCCGAAACGAACAGCCGTTCCACGTTGGGCCGAGGAACGGGCGGTTCCTCGGCCCTGCCCGGTAGCTGCCACGCTGGCAACAGAACGGCCGCAAACAAAATCCATCGATTCCGCATGGATGTTTTCCAGAAGAAATAAACCGAGATGTGCGACGTGCCGCGTTTCTTCACGTAATCAGATCCCCAATCGGAGTCCCGGGGCAGATGACGACCGGGCGGCTCTGGTTGTCATGGAGTTCCAGCCCGGGGGGCACGCCCATCTGGTGATAGATCGTCGCGACCAGGTCCACCGGTTTGACCGGATTGGAATTCGGATACGCCGCATGTCGATCCGACGAGCCATACACCTGACCGCCTCGAATACCACCGCCCGCCAGCACCGATGTGAAGCAATTCGGCCAGTGATCGCGACCGTCTGCCCCTGCCCCGGCATCACTGTTACGCTGGCCGATGCGCGGAGTCCGTCCGAACTCGCCGGTCCACACGACTAGCGTTTCATCTAATAGTCCGCGTTCGGAGAGATCGTCCAGCAACGTCGAAAACGCCTGGTCGGCCGGCGGCATCAGGCGCTCACGGTGATCGATAAAGTTGCGGCTATGAGTGTCCCAATAAACACTCACGTTCTTAATGCCGTCATTGGGCCAGAAGACCGTCACCAGGGGCACGCCCCGTTCGATCAGTCGCCGCGCCTGCAGCACCGACTGCCCGTGTGGATTGCGGCCATAGCGATCACGGATGGCATCCGGCTCCTGAGTCAAATCGAACGCCGACTTCCCCACTGCCGATGACAGCAGATCAAACGCCCGCGAGTAATGGCGGCTCATCGCGCCAAGAGACCCGGCTTGATCGAGTCGCTCCAGGCGTTGTTCGATGTTCCCGAGCAGCGACTGCCGGTCGCGCATCCGCCGGTCATCCAGTCCTTCCTGCAGCAGGAAGTCACCCACGCGATAGTCCGGCAGATCGGGCCGGGCATCAATCGTCAGCGGATCCCAGGTTGACCCCAGCCACCCCGCGAACTGCCCGTGACTCTCCTCGACAAATCGCGGCACATCACCCGGCATCTTGGGCCGCATCTGCACAAACGGCGGCAACGGATCCTTGCCCCGCCCCAGCTTCGCCAACACGGCCCCGATATTGGGCCAGTCCTTTCGGAGATCACCCCCCACAGGCGGCGGTTGACCGGTCAGCAAGTAATGCGAGGCCGTCAAGTGATCCACATCGGTATGCGTCATCGACCGAATCAGCGCGAGCTGATCGCACCGTTGAGCCAGCAACGGAAAATGCTCACAGATCTCAATCCCGGGCACATTCGTCGAGATCGGTTTGAACTCACCGCGAATCTCCGCCGGAGCATGCACCTTCAAATCCCACGTATCCTGCTGCGCCGGCCCACCCCACATGAAGAGCAGAATGGTCGACTTCGCCCGCACCGGCAAAGCCGCAGCCTCGGCCGCCAGAGCCGCCTTCCGCCCAGCCATCAACCCCGGCAACGACATCCCCAACAAACCGATCGCACCGGCTTGCACGATGTCCCGTCGCTTCAGAGGTCGGTCGAGATGCATGGTATCCCTAAGCGGTAAACGTCACCGAGAATTCCTTCCGATTGTACCCGATCTGGCGCGACTTGTGCGGACTGCAATCCCAGGATTCTTCGTTGGTGGCCCTCCCATCAATCGGCATCATATTTTCCGCGTGTCGTCGGAATCTCCATTAATCTTAAACTGAACCGCTTGAATTCGCTCCCTCGGGTGTCAATTTGCGGTCGTGATAGTCCGGCGAAATCTTCTTCCAGAGCCATCTCAGGCCCAAGAACATTACACCCATGGTGACCAGCATCCCGATTCCCAGGATCGACAGCATAGTGAAGATGCGCATCTCGCGAGTAAACCAGACCGGGTTAATCTCAGAGACGGACGGTGGCTTTGCCGCGAGTCGATCGTACTCGTCTTCCACACGACGGCCGTCCTTAATTAAAGCCAACTCCTTCTGCTTGGCTGCTGCGTACCATTTCTCGGCTTGTGCGAGTTCGCCTTTAAATTCAGTTTCTAAATCCCCCAGCACTTCTTGTGGCTTAGCAGTTTCGGATCTGCCCTTACCAACCTGATGTTCGAGAGCCCGTTCAGCAGCGTTGCGGTAAGCCAGCGACGCCTCCTTGTCTTTGACGACATACGATGCCTGCAGATAGCTTCTCGCCGCGAGTTGCCTCGCGTTATCGTCGCCACCCCCTGCCAGCAACAGATCGCCCAGGGCTTCCAGCAAGAGCGGATTCTGATAATCGGCAAAGCGCATCATCCCCTGCACTCCCTTGATCGCGGCTTGCACTTGCGCGCGGCTCAAGTACTTCGTCCCCTCGCATTTTCGGACATAGTCATCGAAACCGTCGAAGGTCGATTCCTCTGGCCACTGGGGATACGTTTTAACTCTTAATGGCAGCGTCAGTTTGCCATCCTTCATCCGCGATTGAGCATACTCCACCAGCCACTTTTGATATTTCTCGCGCCCGAAATGCGCATTCGGATTAATCGCCAATGCCTTATCGATATAGGGCAACCCCTTCTCAAAATCCCCGGCCAGAATATAGAACGTCCCCAGGTTCGAGTACGTCTTATATTCCCCCGGCTTAATCTTTTCCTTATCGAGCATCACCTCGATAGCCCGGTCGGTTTTTCCCGTCTTCCGATAGGCGACCGCCAGATCATCCAACAGGTCCAGATTCTTTGGTTCCGACTTCAGGCGTTCCAGCCGGTCCTTAATCCGCCACTCATAAAACTCGGGCGAGTGCCGCCAGAACTTGCCCGTGATCAACTCCAGGGTCGAGGGGAACCGACTGCGCTCCTGTTTCAAGGTGTCGTAGTCCCACTCGCAGGCCAGGACAGTCACCGGCAAGATGAGGGCGAGACAGACTGCGATCCAACCGCGATTCCAGCGAGACGTACGATCTGAGAATGTGAGATGCTTGAGCATGAAACAGGCTCCGGCGATCGATAACGAGAAATGCTGAGCGAATCGATGTGATGGGACTGAGTTATTATACCGGGACACTCGCTCCCCGGGCTACATCCCTTTCTGCCATGTACGACTCGAAGAATAACGGGAACACAACTCGTCGCGTGTATCACAACAACTCCGGCATTATGCCTCCTTCCACCTCTGCGTTGGCAAACGTCGCACCAGGCATTCGCTCCCTTCGTCGATCGCCACCTGCCGTTCGGTCTCCGAGATCGGCACGAACCACAAGATGCGAACAGGGTCGTCAAATACAGGCCCTGGTGACACCCGCGGAACTGCAGCATGTTCGTGTGACAACAGTGCAAAGGCGTAGTCGGGATTGAGCCACGAATCACACGGCAATGTATGCCCTGGTCCCAGCCACGTGCAATTGCTCCACGGCAGGTTGCTCTGGCCACTCAGATAGCTGGCAAAGCTGTTGATGGCATCATTCGGCCAATGTTTCGGCAGGACGACGCCCAGTTCCATGCGTCGCAACAATTCGGGGTCGTCCGTGGACATCTCCACATTCGGTTGCGGCCGCGCGGAGACTCCCACGGTGACGAGCACGATGCTCTCTTTATAAGGAATTCGAATCAGTGCCTTGGGCGGCCACTCACCTCCGTCGATCGCATAATAATTGGAATGGCGTCCCAGCGCCGCTTCAATCGGATCGATAATCGCCGATTGAATGGATGGCCAGAGGTCTTCATCGTCCCATTGGTCCCAGTACGTTTGAGCCTGCTGGAACCGCTCGACGAGCACATTGTCAGCCCCGATCTCCCAGGCCACGGGACCGTCACCGATGCAGTCGCGAGCATACCCGCTGAAGCCCTTCGCGCCGCTCCACGGCGGAATAATGGCGAGCAGTTCTTCCCCCTCGTAGAGCGCGGCTCCATTCCCCTCGGGCAGCCAGGTGACGGAGAGCAGTTCTCTGTCCGGCAGGTCCAGGCCGTCAGGATGCCTGCAGAAGGGAGCCGGATTTTGCGGCGGATGGCCAGCACGCATCCGTTCCACGTCGAGCACCTCCGGCACCCGCGAGAGATTCCGGACCCACACCGCCTTCATCTCCTGATTCAGTTCGGGAGCCGAGAACAGATAGAAATAGCACACCTGATCGTCAGCCTCGACGACGGCCTGAATGTTGCCATTCGGCCCGACCTCTTCCAGAAGCACATCGGCCATGAGCGTTGTTCTCCGTTGTTGAGGCAGTATGAATTTGCGAGCAGATCATATCCTTTGCTGTCTGAGGTGTCATTATGTATTGAGCATGGCGGCTTTCCGAACCGGTCTGATCGAAGACAACTCTGTTAGTTTGACGAGATCCTTCGAATGCGGGTACAAAAATGGTTATCGTAGGATGCCATCATGACCGCTCAAATCCCGGATCGGTTTCAATATCGCGGCGTCGAATATGAAGTCCTCGGCGTCAGTAATGCTGCGCTATTCGACTCCTTCCACCTCGAATTCGAACTCGCCGGACCGCATACAGCCTGTTGGCGCGGGTATCAGGCCTTTTACCAGATCATTGATCATCAGTTGGTTCTGGATGCATTGCTCATTTGCCCGGCGACGGAGGGCCCGGGCGTTGCGCCGGAGATTCCCCCGACGATTCACGGGATTCGGCCGACGTTTCCAATGACGAGACTGGGCTCAGGTTTGCCATACCAATACGACAACCTCCAGCAACCCCTCGACTATTCCGGCGGCGTCCTGGTCGGGGACGGGTTCATCCAAGAGTTGACCTATTGGGTTGGCAACTCTCCTGCGTGGCACTTTACTAACGTTTTTGAACTGATTTTCTATCGAGGAATTCTCGTCGAGGAATTTGACCGCACCGCGGCCGTCGCCGAAATTCGTCGTCAGGCAGGACCCCCTCGCGGGAATGTCGACCGCAGTGAACTCCTCTGGGGAGCGCAGCTGGATCGGTTCATCCAGCGTTCGTTTGCCGCAGATTACCGAATGTAGTTTGGATGTCCTGTTGCAGAACAACGCCAACTCGCCATCCTCATACCCACACAAATTCCCGTGCGCTCTTTGAATTCTTTGCACCGCCCGAGCAATCCCCCCTGGTAACAATGCCTCGTAGGATAGGCATCCTGCCTGTCCGCATTGGCACAGTCAAATTCACCCACCGCCCCAAGTGCCAAGCCAAACAACCCCACACGAATTCCCGCGCATTCTTTGAATTCTTTGTTCGCGTCCACGACATCCGAATGAACAACCAAGCTCAACCAGACTCATTGACGGCAGCGAATTCAAGGAGGCAGCGAATAAATTCCGCGACTGTCGAACGGCGCCGAATTGCCCCATTCGCTGTCTCCTTGAATTCGCTGCCGATTATGACTCAATGTGCAAAACAGGGCGCGCGCGATCAGCCGGCACGTGTTAGCGTCCGGTTCGTTTGGAAAATCGGGGCCGGAATCGGAACCGGGGGCTAACGCCCTCCGGCTGATGAATTCTGGCCTTTGAGCACCCTTCACTCTTCCGCAGTGGGCACGGGTTTCTTCGGAACGAGATCCCAATCGGTAGCTACGAAGACATCCTGCCCGACCGGCTCAGAACTCGCCTTCCGTGGCTTCGAGGCCTCAGCCTTACGTTTAGAGGCGGTCCGGCCCTCTGAAGAGGTGACAGCCGGTTCGCGCAGATTCAGCGGGATGGACCTGTCCGTGATTTCCCAAAACCACTGTCCGTGCGGCTCTTTGTCCTTGTAACTCACCGCATTCAGAGCCACTCGCGCGCGTTGCACCCGCGATGCCGAATAGCCTTGCCGCGCTCCTTCGGCCAGCACATCCTCGACCAGATGTGGGAGGTCTCGTCCCAAATATTTCTTCAGCCACTTGGCCACATCCCGCTGCGGTTGCTGGCGTTGGACCTTGGCCGAACAACCCTGCATTTGATCCTCGTGGAACGTGTAGTCCTGCTGGTCCCAGTTGAGCCCTCCCTGTGAGAACTTAAAAGCCAGCGCAGTGGCCGTCTCGCTGCCGTCACAGCGGACGGGCACCATCCACCGCAAGTCGGGATTCGTGATCTCACCGTCCACCCGCCACACATACTTCACCGGCAGCTCACACTTCTGGCAAGACGAGTTCACCACCACCGGGATGCCGCATTCTTCGGCCAGCGCCTCCAGCGAACCGAGCAGCGCTCGCATCTTCTGACTTCGCGGCCCGGCCCCCGTGTAGGCTTCCAGATGATCGATGATCACTAATCGCACATCCCCCAGCGCTTCGATCTGCTGCTTCAACATGGGC
>JAQGHS010000435.1 GCA_028291605.1 Planctomycetaceae bacterium
ACTGGACGGCTGCAGGAAGGACAGACCGATCGGTCCCTCGTCCGGATTCTTCGCGCTGGGCATGGTATCAGCCTCGGGATTGGTATGCGGCGCCGCCGAACCCTCTGTAAGCCGTTTGCTGACCGGCTCATCCAGGAACTCACCCTCCTTGAAATGGGCGGCCAGCAGACTTTCCACCTGTCGGCGCAACTCCCCGTCCTGGCCACACGTCCGGTCCAGATAGGCTGCATGGTCGGCTGGGTTGGCCAGCTCGAGAATCGCGAGAAAGATTTCTTCTTCGGTCAAAACTGGAATCCCTGTATCCTGCGGTCAACACGCCTCACTCTCAATGCGAGATTCCGACCGAATCCCAGCCAGAAATCTTATTCCTTTTCTTGCGTCTCCTCCACGGCTCGCCGCAACCAGGCTCGGGCGTAGGCCCAATGTCGCCCGGCGGTCCGCTCGGACAGGTCAAGGGCCGCAGCTGCCTCGGCGAGACTCAAGCCGACGAAATAGCGCAGTTTGACGAGATTGGCCTTGAGAGGATCTTCCGCCTCCAGCCGATCCAGCGCCTCATTGATGGCGAGTAACTCTTCGCGGGGCTCAGCACCAGCTGTAGAGTCCGGATCGAGCATCTGGCGTTGCATCGCGCCGCCGTGTCGCTCGGTCGCCTTCCGCCGCGCCTCGTCAATGAGGATCCGTCGCATGGCCTCGGCAGCGGCGGCGAAGAAATGGCCCCGGTGATCCCAGCGGTCGCCTTCGGGCGTTCCCACCAGCCGGAGATACGCTTCGTGAACGAGGGCGGTCGGCTGCAGAGTATTACCGGACGGCTCGGCAGCCAGCCGAGCAGCAGCCAGGCGGCGCAGTTCCTCATAGACCACAGGCAGCAACTGAACGGCGGCCTGCGGGTTGCCCCGGTCGATCGCGTTGAGCAGTTGCGTTACTTCCGTCATTGCTTTACCCAAGCATCCTGGCACTCAGAAAGGACGAGATGTCTTCTTGTACCGGATCGATGGGAAATGCTCAACCTTCAATGCCGTGGCCTTGCACGATACCAGATGTGAATCGTTCGACGTAACAGAGTCACTAGAGATATTACGAAGATCAGCAACTGTCGTTAACGACCGAAACGCCACACGATGCGATCATGGGCGTTTCGGACGTTCAGCAGGTCTCAACGTTTTTCTTAAGGTGCCACTTGGATTTGCCTTGTGGCCTGGTTGGTATTCGCGCCGCCAATGTTGGTGATCTGGAACCGAATCATCCGGTTGCCGGCAACCTTATCGGTGGACTTGAAACCGATACTTTGCAGCAGATTCTGAACCGAATTCTGCGTGGCCGCTCCATTCAATTCAACTCTCAGAGGAGCACCCCGCGTGCCGCCAGCCACCGTCCCGATAATGGTCGTGCCGAACATCACATTTTTCCCCCGGGTGCTGATGCCGTTCTGCTTCATGATCGACAGTGTGTCCTTACTCGATTGACCTGACACCTGCAGCACGGAACCGGCAAACATTAAGGCTGGAGTGTTCATAGCCGACAACATTGCCGAGCCGTCAATTGTCGCGACTTTCCTCGCTGACACTCGGTAGACGAGAGGTTGCAAATTCAAGACGATGATCGGCGCTTCGTTCAGATTAATCACCGTGATGGTGAACATCTTCTGGAACATCAGCCCGCCCTGGTCCTCGACTTGAACCCGGATCGAGTAACTGCTTTTGGCTTCGAAGTCCGTGCGGGGAATGACCATCAAAGTGGTACCACTGATGGAGAAGTTGCCATTGTCCACAGCTCCCGTGCCAGGCACGAGCGTGTACGTGAACGTGTCGCCGATATCGGGATCCGTGGCACTCAAGGTTCCGACCATGGCATTGACGAGATTATTCTCCGCGATGGTGGTCGCGGACAGAGTGATATCCGTCGGTGACGAATTCACCTTGGCCTTCGCGATCTCCGCGTCGACGCTCGCTGCCATGGTGCCCAGGCCGTAGTACAGGCTGGCGGTGTTGGTCAAGACTTTGCCCAGTGTATTAACAACAGAGTTCACCACTTGTCCGACGATTTGCACCGTAACCTGACGTGTCGCCAGTGCTCCGGCGACGACGGTGCGAGTTCCGAAGTTGTAGACAACTCGATCGTTGAGCACGTCCCCGTCCGTGTCGCTGACGACGGGAACGACCACCGGACCCGAGCTGATGCTGCTGCCGATCGAGACGATCGTCGAGGTGACATACTTGATGATTCCCGCCAATCCCGTGGGCAGATTATCCGTCAGGATCGCGGGTGAAGTGGTGCCGACGGGCAGGGTAAATGTCACTTGATAAGTGACCACTTCGCCGACATCCAAATCGGTCACGGCCGGGTTGTATTGGCTGGAACCCGTCAATGGATTGGAAGTGGTGACGATGGTCTTGGAAATCTCAGGACAATCCGCCGTAATGGTCGCGACGGACTTGTCGAAGTAGTCGTTCAACGGCGCGCCAGAACCGTTCCGTTCGCCCGTCATGCTGCCCGATGCTCCCGGGGTTACTGAACCTGTCGGATTCGGCACCGATCCCTGACCACCAGGGAGACTGGTGTAGGTCACGTTGGCGGTGTTCGTAATGTGCTGGCAGGGTTGAATGGCACTCGTGACGAACACCGTGTAGAACAACTGGATGGTGTCGCCCGGGGCCAATTGATTGATCGTCAAGTCAACGTGGTTGCTGGTCGACACATTGACCATGTCAATATTATTGACAAGCGTATACAGACCATTCCGTTTGACGACCAGGTTGGCCGTGTCGAGAATGAAGAATGGCGAGAGGGGATCATCAATGCGGACATCAAACGCCGTACTGCTGAAGGGGCCGCTGGCGTTGGTGAACGAGACCTCATAGTTCACGCTAAACGTGCCATCGGGAGCGGTCTGCGAAGTGTATTCCTTGCCGATGTTGATGAGGTCCGGTTCCACCACGACGACGCTGACGCAGTTGGAGTCCTCGCCCACTTGAATCGCGGGGCTGAAGTCCGATGTCAGACACAACTCCATGAAGTCCACGGCCGTGTCATCCTGCAGGTAGACATCCAACTGACCACCGGCATTCATTGCCGCCAGCAGCGACTTGCCGTTCGGTAAGTTCGCCAAGTCCAGCGTCAGCACCGTACCGGTGGGATAAAAAGCCAAATCCCAGGGGTTATTCACCAAGCCTGGGCTACCATTACCCACGCCAACGAACGTACTGAAAAGGCTGGTGTTTCCCGCTCCACTGACCACAATCGGTAGTCCGGCGATATCATACACACCCAGTACGAACGAGTCGTTTTCTGGAATGTCGTCGCTCGGCTTCAGGCCAAACCGTAGTTCCGCACCGATAATCCCCGTGGGCAGTCCCGTGAATGAATCGGCGAAGATGCGGTTCGGAGTCCCGTTGTCGTAACCCTTGATGTTTACTGGCAGCACGCCCAGATTGGTCAGCCGCTGTTGCAGGCCCGTGCTCGGCGAGGTTGTCTCGGCGTTGAGCAACGGCGAAAACGCGTCTTCGACACCATGCTCGAAATCCACACAGGGCTGGATCGTCACGGTGTAGCAGTTCATCAGGGACACACTCGCCTGATTGCTTAAGGTATTCAGGACCAGCGCGTTGAATTCCACCACGACGAATTCCAGGTTGGCATCGCTGTCGTTGTTGACGAGCGTCCCCAGCTTGAAATACACGTCAGTGCCGTCCGTGTAGGTGTCGTCATCGATCGTCGAACTCGTCGAAATCGTCCCATCGAGCAGCCCATAAGTCGGTGTCGACATGAGGGTGGCGTTCGCACCGATCAAGCCCGACGTGAATCCCGCGTTCGATACCAGGGAAGCCTTGGCCGTACCATCGTCGAGGAACATCATGCCGGCCGGCAGATTATCAATGACCTGGAAGCTTGGCGAAGTTCCTTCCGGGATGCTGGTCAGCAGGCGGTAGCGGACGATCTCGCCGATGGCCACGTTGTTCCCGGTGGTACTCGCTTCGGATGTGGTCACGATCGACTTTTCGAGCACCGGGCAATCCACCATCACCGTGGCGGAATCGGCTGCGAAATAGTCGTTATAAGGCTTGCTGCCCCCTGTCCCGTCGCGCTCTGTCGCATCGGGATTGCCGCCCACGAGCAGGCCGTGTGGACCGGGCAAACTGGTCCAGGTCACGTCGGCGGTATTCGTCAACTCCTCGCACGGCATGACGCTTTGATTCAACGTGGCCTGGAAAATGAGAACGCTGCTGGAATTCAGGGGAATCGACGCCCAATTCACTGTGATGGCTCCGCCAGACACGCTCGACGCCGAGGGCGCCGGCGCGGTGCCGCTGGAAAACAGCGAATTGGCTACATAGGTGAAACCTGCAGGCAGCACGTCATTCAGGACGACGTCATAGGCATCGGTCGAACTGGGGCTGTTGTTGGACACCGTGATCGTGAACGTGACCGTATCGCCAGCGTCAACGCCACTGGACTGGTCGACAATTTTGTCTACCTGAAGGACCGGCTCGATAACAGTCACCGGCGCTGACGAAACCGGGGAGTGAAGGTCGCCGTCCACGGAGAATGCGGCCTGATTGACCAACAGCGTCCCGTCCTGGTTGCTGGCCACATCGAGCACCACTGCCGTGAGGGAGAACATCAAGATGTCAGGTTGATTGTTGTTCGTATTGGTGTTGGTGACGGTGCCTAACGAGAATGTGGCCCCAGTTCCGCTCGGGATGGCCGTGGTGCTGCCGGAAATGCTGACATCGGAAGGCATGCCAAAAAAGAAGCTGCTGAGATAGGCCATTCCGGGAGGGAGCAGGTCGACCAACGCGACGTTGGAAGTGACACCTTCGGGCACGATGAGCCGAATGATGAATGTCGCGCTCTCGCCGATCACGGCCTGCGTGTCGCCGAACGGCCCGATTCCCGTGGTGATGAGAGACTTGGTCACCGTGGGGCAGGCGATCGTCACCGTGGCACTGTCTGTCACCAGATTGGAGACGTAATTCTGACCAGGCGTCGCGGCACCGCCATCGCGGCTCGAATACGCCAACAGTGTGGCGGTGTTGGTGATAGTCTCGCATGCCTCAACGGGGCTCATTCCCAGCGGCGACTGCGGAGCGCTATTGGCTTCCAAGTCATAGGTAATGAACAGGATGTTCTTGCCGGGAATCGACGGATTGAAGTTGTCCAAGGCACCGGTCGTGGCATTCGGATCACTCAACTCAAGACCAGCACCGAACAAGGCGCCGGTCCAGCTCAGTACTGCGCCAGTTCCATCGGTAACGGTCAGATTCAGTCCCCCGGCGGGAATATGAAAACCTGCCGGGATCATGTCCTGCAGTGTCACGTCGAACGCACCTTGCGGATCTGACCCGAAGTTTTTCACGGCAATGGCGAACGTGACCAGATCACTGGCATCGACATTGCTCAGATTGCTATTGATCAACGACGGCAGATTAGCCGACGTAACACTGCCACCCGTATACCGGAATCCTGCGGTTCCGGGGTCGGAGAATGATCCATTCGGCAAGGCGGGCGCGAACACGCCATGGCCCAGATTGTCATTGTCGGTGGCCACCACACCCTTGGTGATCAGCAAGTTGGGCTCGGAGGAAATGATCTGCACGAGCGACGTCGCATCCACTCGATCCAGATGCGTGTCCTGATGGGTCGACTCGCCTTCGTTCGTTAAGAACAGACCGTCGGCGAAGGACAGACTGGTGGCGGTCACCGTAAAGAGAATATCGATCGTGTCGGGAGCATTATTTAAATCGACGCGGGTTCCAAAGTCCCACTCGAGAGAGTTGCTCGTCGAGTCCACGCTCACGGTCACCGGCGCGGGGACGGTTCCGGACGTGCTGTATTGGCCGGGCAGAGGCAGGCCGCTCACCAGGGTCCAGTTCGGCCCAATCACACCATCGGCGTCGGCATCATCGGCCAACAGCTTCGGGTGCGGCAGAAAATCGCGGAGATGGAAATCCTCGAAATCCCCGGTCGTCAACCGATATTGCAGACGGTAGGTCACCATATCGCCCGGAGACACATGCGGCGGCAATCCGGGCGGAACCGAAGGGCTCAGCACGTTGCCGTTAATCGCATAGATCGTTTTAGTGAACGTCCCTACGGGAACCTGGAACAGCACGCCGCTGTCATCGGTTTGAGTCGCGCCGGCCACACTGCGACTCGAATCCAGCAACTCGCCTGTAATGACCACCTTGTTGAAGAGTTCGTCATGTTCATCCAGAGAAGGGGTGATCCCCTGTTGGAATTCCTGATACGATTCCTGGATCTGGGTCCGGAATCGCAAGAGGCCTGTCGTCGGCCCGTCATTGCTGGTACTGGGCGTGAACAAGCCGCCGAGTAGCTGACCGGTACCAAGGCTGCTCGTGCTCAGCAGCGCTGAGACGTCTAAGCGCAGGTGATGGCTATCATGCGTGGTCGGGTCGCCATCGGGCGAGAACGTGTCGGTGTAGTTTGTGCTCACGAAGTTCAGCGGTACCGTGGTCGTGAAGCCATTGGTGGTGATGACCAACGTCGGCGTCCCGTTCAGGAGCTGGCCGTCGCTGTAGTCGTCGTCAATGACCAGGTCCTGGAATCCGAAATAGTCCGAGACCTGGAACGCCAGCGAGTACTCCAGGATGTCGAGTGGAGTCGGCCCGGCTGCCCCGACATCGGTCACAATGGCCACCGATTTCTGAATGGCGATGGACTTGTCGGCTATAATGTTCACTGCCGGTCCGCCCGTCACACCGATCGGCAGGCCTGAACCAGGGACGCCGGCGTGATCGCGAGTATCGGTCGGAACCCAGTTGCCGGTCGCCGTGGCGGTGTTGATCGATGGCGACGGTGCGCCGGTGGTGGGATCGAGTACCGGATTGCTGCTCGCATCCAGTTCGGGGACGTAGAACGAGAACGTGACGCTCGCATCGGGTCCGGCAACTCCGGTCAGGCTGGCAAACTTCGCCTTCAGTACTGCCGTGGTACTCGGCGTGGGCCCCGGTAGCGTCAGCGCCGCGGCGGGCGATGCCACCAGGGAACCATTGACGAAGACCACGTTGCTGGGCAGCGAGTCGCTGACGTCGACGTTAGTGACCGTCTGGCCCGCAGCAACGTCGACGGTGATCTGCCACTGCTGCTGGAAGTTGGGGCCGGTCGCCGTTTCGCCTTCGTGGGCCAGATTGGTCTTCGAAATGATAAACACTTCGGGTGTCACCGAGCCTTGATGGAACCCGCCTGCCTCGAGCAACGACAGGTCGCCCGCTACGGCATCGTCCTCCGGAGTGGTCCCGAATTCGAAGCCGCTGCGAGCTTGCACCGCGAGGCCGACCCCGACATCTGCCAGCGACGAGACGTGCGCGGTGAACAGCACCGGTGCCTTTGGCTGGTCGTCGGCGAACGATCCAAACGGCAGCCGAGCCGCGACGAGCACGTCGCCCGCCGGTCCCGTGACGATCACAGGATTACCGACAAGGTCCTTCGCGAAGGGGTGGGTCGCGTGGCCGGTCACATCGAACTGCGCGAATTTCAGGTCCAGCGACTGGCCGTAAGTCGTCGCCGAAATCAACTGATTAATTGCGGCCCCATTGGTATCGACGCCCAATCCATCGGGAGTCCCAGTGAAGGGGGTCGAAAACGAGGGGGGACTTCCCGGGGAAAAATAGCTCGCCGGGAACTGAGGGACTCCGTCAGCTCCCTTGTAGTCGACGATCAAATCCACGAACGGACCGTAGCCCAAGGCGTTCCCGGTATTGTTGAAGGTGACCGAAAACATCGTGTCTTCGCCGACGAGGACTTGGCGGTTGGTTTGGTCTCCTGGGAGATCCAGGTTCATGTCCAGGGTACTTGTTGGCGCCGCTGCCAACAGCATGCGGTCTTCCAAAACCTCCACAAACTGTCGACGCGCCGCGCGATCGCGTCGAGTGACTTTTGGCCGCATGTGGTGACATTCGAACCATTGACTCAAGCTGAAGCGCTTCATGGGAGATCCTGAATGGCCAAGTCGCGGTGGAGTCCATACCACCTGCACCCAGCATGACGACGCATTGCCTGGTCAGAACAGCAAGACCGGGACAACATCCATGCGGATTCTGGGCGCAAACCCTGCCAAATATTCCGGAAGTTTTCTAAAGAAGCGGTCAGGGCGTGCGTACTGCGATCGACGCTTTCACGGCAGCGATCGACACCGACACACGAAATCCGGCGCAGTTCTGCAGGGCAGTCGGGAGCGCGCCGTAACGACTTGATGCACGGCTGATGGACGCGGTGCTACGCCAATGACCTCCCCGGAGAACA
>JAQGHS010000445.1 GCA_028291605.1 Planctomycetaceae bacterium
TGGAATACTGGCGCTGGTGGGTCGTCCATTTGTGGGTGGAAGGGTTTTTTGAGGTCTTCGCTACGACGGTCATCGCCTTCTTCTTCATGCGACTACACCTGATTCGCCCTGGCATCGCCGCGGCGTCAGCCTTGTTGTCGGCGACCATCTTCCTGTCGGGAGGAATCATCGGTACCTGCCACCACCTCTATTTCTCTGGGACACCAACCCTGGCGTTGGCTTGGGGATCGGTCTTCAGTGCCTTGGAAGTTGTGCCGCTGGTGCTGGTGGGCTTCGATGCGATGGAGGACTTGCGTCGGTCTCGGGCGACGAAGTGGGTCCAGCGGTACAAGTGGCCGATCTACTTTTTCGTCTCGGTTGCCTTCTGGAACATGATCGGGGCCGGGCTGTTCGGATTCATGATCAACCCACCCATCGCCCTGTACTACATGCAGGGGCTCAACACGACACCGCTTCACGGACATGCTGCTCTGTTTGGAGTCTATGGAATGCTGGGCATCGGTTTGATGCTGGTTTGCCTGCGAGCCTTGATCCCCGGAGTGGAATGGAAGGATGGACTCTTGAAGCTCGCCTTCTGGGGCATGAACGGCGGTCTGATGGCGATGTGCCTGCTGAGCCTGCTACCGGTCGGTCTGATGCAGACATGGGCTTCCGTAGAACACGGTTACTGGTATGCCCGGAGTCCTGAGTTCATGCAGACGCCACTGCTGCAAACATTTCGCTGGATGCGAGTGCCGGGCGATACGGTGTTCTTCCTCGGCGCGGTGGCCCTCGTCGTTTTCGTGGCTGGGCTGAAGACAGGACATTCATTTCGGAAGACCGAGAAATCGTGATCGCGGAATACACTCGCGATTCCAGCGTTCCCGATTGGGCCATCGAGCACTAGTAAGCATTGGCCAACAAACAGCGATGGATCAAGCCAAAATGCCTGATTTACAACTGATTCAGGGGAACTGCACGGACGAGCTCAAGACGCTGAAGTCTGCGAGCGTCGATCTCATCATTGCCGATCCGCCGTATAATCTCGGGAAAGACTATGGGAACGGATCGGACTCGATGTCCGTCGAGAATTATCTGACGTTTACTCGGGAATGGCTGCAGGAATCGGTTCGAGTGCTGAAACCGACCGGTTCGATCTATGTCTTCATGGGGTTTCGGTTCATAGCTCGTTTATACAGCATTCTGGAAGACGAACTGGGCCTGCAATTCAATAGCTGGATTTGCTGGTTCTATACTCAGGGCATGGGCAAAACACGCGGCTTTTCTCCCCGGCACGATGACATTCTGTTTTTCTCCAAAAGTGAAAAATTCACTTTTAATCTGGATGACATCCGAGTGCCCCAAAAGTTTTATCGCTCTCGTAATAACATGCGCGGGGCGAATCCCGGTGATGTGTGGGAGTTTTCACATGTTCACTACTGTCAGGATAGCCGGACGACTCATCCGACCCAAAAGCCTGAAGGTCTGATGGAGCGAATGGTCCTGGCATCTTCCCATGCCGGCGAGCTGATCGTTGATCCTTTTGCCGGCAGTGGGACCACGGTCCGCGTCTGCCAGCAACTCGACAGAAACTGCATCGGCATCGAGCTGTCCAGCGAGTATCTCGAAATTATAAAGTCGAGGCTGCAGCAGCCATTTGCGGGATTCGACAGCATCGATCCGCGAATGAAGCGCATTCCCAACGACCTGAATGATCCAGCACTTCGTCAGGAGTACAAGAACAATCACATTAAGTGGTTCTTGTCGCATCATGAAACGGAGCTGCAAGCGTTTGAGGAAGAGTTCGCCCGCAAATACCCGGCGAAGAAGATGCAGCCGTCTCTCTTTGATCCCGAGTGAAGCAAGGTCACTTCGACGCATCGACGTGGACTTGCAGATGCCCGGTCGCGGTGACTCCGAATTCGTCGGTGTGGGTGACTTTGACAACATAATCGCCCGGGAGTTGATAACGATGCGTCGTGACGGCGTAGCCATCCGGGGCGAGTGATTTCCGGTTGCCATCCGAATGGACGTCGACCTTCTCACTGCCATCGCCGAAATCCCAGAGCTCCCCGCCGACGGACGTATTAAACGTGCGTACCTTAAACGTGATACCCGCACCGGGCCGGACTCCGCTCGTCGGGTAATAGTTGGAGTGAATCGACGGCACGTGACGTTCGGGATGATCTCGGTCGGCGACGATGACCACGGCAAAATCATAGGCGACATGTCCCGCGGCGTCGGTGACTCGCAAGATTTCGCTATAACGACCGGGCTTGGCGTAGGTCCGCTTGAGGGACGACCCATCGGCAGTCGAGCCGTCTGTCAGTTGCCACCGATAACCTGCAATCTTGTCCGTGGCACTCCACGAGAGTGATCCGTCGAGTGTGACACTATCGCCGGCCCAGATGAGATGGTGCGGGCGGGCCAAGGCGATGAGTTGCGGTTTGTACTGATCGAGATAGGCTTCGCGGAGAAAGGCATAGCCTTCCTGGGTCCCCCATTTGCCGGAGGGCTGGCGACTGGAGATCTCAAAATGCAGATGCGACCAGCCTCCGCTGCCCCCTTCCTTGCCTAGCAGTCCGATGCGGTCACCTTGAGTGATCAGGCGGCCGGGAACGATCCGCTTGTCGATTTCCTTTAAATGGCTATAGCGATAGTACCAGCCGCGTCCATCCAGCAGATACACGACGTCATAACGCGGAGCCACCGGCGTATCCCGCTTATGCTCTTCCAGCACGACTTCGCCGACCGAAACCACCAGGCTATCGGTCGCCGCGTCCACCTCGACCAGACCTTCACTGCCGCCGATATCCAGCCCGCTGTGATAATAGATCTTGCGCTTGCCAGCGCGATCCCCACCGTCCACATGCACGGGCTCGTTAGCCATTTGGGTGTCCGAGGCCATCCATTTCTGCTTGACCGGGTAGAGGAACGTCCCCGGCTGCAACAGCGGAGACTTAGCCGGCCACAGCCGCAATCTTGCGGCCTTATCGAGACCCCAGAAGCTGGGGGTTCCATTCTCATTATAGCCCTTGGTGATCGGGCAATCGATCTGGACCTCGCCGACTGTCTGCGGCAGATGATAGGTCGCGGAGACGAGCTGGCGGCTCTGGCCATTGACCTCGATGGTCACTTCGGCCCGACGGACCGCAAAGCACACTTCATCGCGAGATTCTTTCAAATCGACTAGCTTCACGCTCACCTTGGATCCATCGCTGAGAGTGACTTCCGTTACCTCACCGATGTCGAGATCCACGACCTGAAACAGTGGCTTTAGCGGATTTGGAAGGTCTGCAGCCCGCACAGGAAGCGAGAGGAGGCAGAGAAGCAGCGACCCGAAGATGAGAGTGCGAATCATGAAAACTCCGAGTGTTAAGACTTTCACCAACCTGGAAGTCACCACGCAGACGGCCGCGACTACGCCGGTGTCGATGGCCAAAGGCGAATCGCGGCCACCGCCAAACCGACGACCAAAACAAACGCGACCGCAGACAACGGCATCGCGATGAGGGGACCGCACATGCCATTGACTCGGTAGATGACAGGACCCTGTAATTTCCAAAGTGCGTATGCGGAAAGGCTCAAGATAATTGATGCCCGATAACTGGGATGAATGGACCATCCCGCTGCCCGCACGCGATTCCAAATTCGAACTGCCACATAGCAGATCAGGAAAATCCCGCAGGCATTCAAGATCGCGAACACGAGAAATCCCACCAGTCCCGGCGAATAGTCAGGAACAAATATCTCTGCGACTGCCGACACAGGAATCGTCATAACTGCGGCTGAGTACCAGCGAAGATACACATTCCCGCCACTCGCACATTCAATAATTGTGGAGATCGCCATGAACAAATAAATCAAGGGCAATACCGCGGCCGTAATCAGGTTGTCGCGCGAAATTCGCGGAGTAACAGCAGTCATGAAATTTGTTCCTGATGCACTGATCGGGGACGTCGACTTAGCCATTTCCGCCCCCACCCAACTGGCGCGTGCGAGGCTGATTATAACAACTCCAGATGCCGCGCCTTGAGCCCGAGATGATTCTGCAGGCGCGAATGCATTCCTTTGGAAATCCGAATCGGGGGCCGGTGATCTCGCGACGGGGACCGAATCTTACAGGGAATGGTTAGCTTGTCGATCAGTGACTTAATCTGCATGTAAATATCATATGTCGGGAAGTGCCGAGTTTCATGAAGGATTTCGTGCCGATCGCCGTCCAGAGAAATCACTTTCGGAAAGACGAATTTCGCGCCAAAACTGAGAGTTGATCCAGTGTCGGTGCGCAACTGCCCGCGTGTTGCATCATAGTACAATTCCTGGGGGCCCAGCGATGCAACGGGGATATCAGTCCTCCACACCTTGTAACTCGCGTCAGGACACGTCTCCCAGGTAAAATGATCGAGAGACGCACCAATATAGATGTGAGTATTTGCCACTTTGCGCCATGGTACTTCTGTGGTTTCCAGCATGGCGTCGATGTATTGAGCATAGGCATCAATGTACTCTGTCAGCGACGTGGATGCATAAGCGATGGGCACTCGACCATTATGGATCAATACCGGGCCGACAGTGCTAAGAACCTGGCGTAGCTCCTCGGGCTCGATCACAAAGTTGAATGTCAGAAACCCTCCGCGTCTATAGTATCCCATGGTCGATTCCGGTTTTCAGAATACAGGCTGTTGACGAATAATCCTCGCAGCAACTTAATCTCGCTGCCGTGGCCGCCATTCTCCCAGCGTCAATTTAAACCGCTCGAGCTCCGAGCCACCGGAATGGTACACTCTCCGTCGAGCAGGAACGAGACTGGATCGACGCGAGCCTGACATGAAGCCGACACTGAAAGATCACGGGACAACAACCCAATTACTCGCCAGAGACGATTCATCGCCGATTCAATGGAGAATCGATATGTTGCAACTGAAGCAATTCCACCTGTTTCCACATGTTGTGACTCGATCACTTCGGCTGGTGATCGCATTTGTTACGGTCGTCGTGGCTGCCGTCGCGGCCCCTGCCGATCAACCCGGGAAACCCGCACCCATCGCGCCGAAGTTCCCGTTCTCCGCAGCGATCGCGAAGCAATATCAGAAGGATTACGCGGACTCGGCGGCGTTACCGGTCGAGTTCACTAATTCGCTTGGGATGACGTTTGTGCTGGTGCCGCCCGGGTCGTTTCTGATGGGCTCACCCGATGATGAGCCGGGCCGCAATCCCGGCGAGTATGACGAAGGGCCGCGACATGAGGTCACGCTCAGCAAGCCGTTTTATCTCGGCAAGCACGAGGTCACTTTCGGTCAGTTCGAACGCTTCGTGACCGCCACCAAGTATCTCACAGATGGAGAACGCACGGGTGGAGGCCACGCTCACGACGCTAAGGCCGAATGGAAACACCGCCCTGGTACCAACTGGCGCAAGCCTGGTTACGCGGGACCGTTCCAGCAGCAGGGCAAGCACCCTGTCGTCCACGTCAGCCAGGCGGATGCGCTGGCATTTTGCCGCTGGCTGTCTGAGCAACCGCAGGCGCCGCTGGGACTCATCAAAACAAACATCCGTTGCGATCTGCCGACCGAAGCCCAATGGGAGTGGGCCTGTCGGGCCGGCAGTGGCGAGCGTTACTCGTGGGGTGCTGACGAAGACACTTCTGGCAAGCTCGCGAATTTTGGCGACCGCTCACTCAAACGGGTCCATCCCGAATGGCCGCGCCTGATCATGCCCATGGACGACGGCCAGGCCTTTCTGGCTCCCGTCGGCTCTTATCAAGCGAACGGCTTCGGCCTGCACGACATGCTGGGAAACGTCTGGGAATTCTGCTCGACGCACTATGGAATCTATTCGAAGGAATCCGTTACCGATCCCGAGGAGGGCAACAAGCAGCGTGGCTTCGCCGTGCGTGGAGGGGGGTGGAGCAACTCGCCGCGAGACGTCCGCTGTGCCACGCGCAACGCCGACCCACCCCACTTCTGCCACAGCAACCTTGGATTCCGCGTGGTACTCCGTCTGCCGTGACTGCCGCTTCCTGCGCCGCCGGACTTTGCAATCGTGTGGAAAACCCGAAAAAGAACTTATTGCTTATAACGACGCATCAGTCTATATTGATTGGATCTCTAGAAGGTCTTCCGATGCGTTCCACTTTTCGCTCAATCGTGTGTTTCGCGCTGTTGCTCTGTGCGCAGATGGCCTTCGCACAGACCTCGGTCGAGCCCAACCCGACGGAAAACCCTCAGTTTAGCCGGCATGTCATCGCGGTCTTCAGCCGATTGGGGTGCAATGCGGGTAGCTGCCACGGAGCCGTCCAGGGGCGAAATGGGTTTCGGCTGTCTCTGTTTGGGGCGCGACCGGAATTGGATTACGCGCAACTGGTGCGGGATCAAGCGGGCCGCCGCGTCAATCGCCTCGATCCCGAGAACAGCTTGATTCTGTTAAAGGCCACCGAACGAGTCGGTCACGGGGGTGGGAAGGTCACATCGCCGACCAGTGCCGAATACGACATCTTGCGGCGCTGGATCGCGAATGGTGCTGTCCTCGATGATGCCGAGCAATCGCGCGTCGTCAGTCTACAAATCACGCCGCGGGAACAGGTCCTGAAAACGGGTGCCGTGTACCGCTTGCGTGTTGAGGCCAAGTTCGTCGATGGCTCGCAGGAAGATGTCACGAATCTGTGTGCTTTTCAGTCGCTCGATAACCAGACGGCGACCGTCGACCGCACGGGTCAGGTGAAGGCGGTGGGCGTCGGGGACGTGGCGATCCTGGCCCGGTTTCGCGACGAACCGATCCTCGCGATGGCCTTAATCAACCGCGAATCTACAGAACCCTTTCCGGAGACGAAGCCGCTCAACTTTGTTGATGAACAGATCCTCGCGAAACTCCGACGACTGAACATCCCCCCGTCAGACCTCGCCGATGACGCGACCTTCCTGCGGCGAGTTCGGTTGGACGTCACGGGACAGCTCCCGACTCCGGACGAGATACGACTCTTTCTGGCGGATGCGGCGCCCGACAAGCGAATCCGGAAGATCGACCAACTCTTGAACGAACCGGGTTACTCCGCCCTCTGGACACTTAAGTTTTGCGACTTACTGGGGGCGAGCGATTTTGGTGTGTATGCCGACGGATTGGCAGAACATTTTGAGGCCCCCCGCTTCCAAGCCTGGGTGCGGGCACGTCTGGAAGAGAATCTGCCTTACGATGAATTCGCCGCGCGGATCCTATTGGCCACCAGTCGCGACGGACGCAGCCGTGAGGACTGGGCACAGGAAGTCACCGCACTTCAAGAGGGCTACAAGACTCCTCGCACGGACCTGGAGACCTATGCGAAGCGAAAGACACTCGACATTTATTGGCAGCGACGCGACGCCATTGGGGTGCCGGGTGCGATGCAGGTCGCGCACGCGTTCCTCGGCTTACGACTGCAGTGTGCTCAATGCCACCGACACCCGCACGACATCTGGCAGCAGGACGATGTCTTAAGTTTTTCTAACTTCTTTATCCGCGTGCGTCGCGTGGGTTTTGAAGGGGACAATGAAAAGAAGTTTCCCGAGGATGCCAAGCTGTTCAAGCAGTTTGAGGCCGAGGGCAAACGGCTGGCCGAAGAAGCCAAAAAGTTGAAGGAGGGGCCAGTCAAGCTGCTGGGCGAAAAAGCGAAACAGGCGACAGAAGAACGGAACCGCCTCAAGAACGAAATCGCCAAAATCGAACAGTCGGGAAAGACTGACGGATTGAATGCCAAACGGACAGAGCTGGCGGCGCTCGACAACACGATTGCTGAACACCTTGCGGCTCAGCAGCAAGCCAACGATCTGGAACGACGAGGAAGGCTGTTGGGTGACGACGTCGCCAAACGCGTGCTGCACTCCGGAATTTTCAATCGCACTGACGAGGCCGCTCAAAAAACTCTTGCGGTGGTAGAGAGTCCGCTGGGATCCCAATCGTCCCGTGATTTCCGACTACTGGGTGAACGTGAACCGGTGTCACTCGGACCGGACGAAGATCCGCGCGAGCGCTTCGTGGCGTGGCTGCGCCGACCCGATAACCCTTACTTTGCCAAGGCAATCGTCAACCGAGTCTGGGCCCACTACTTTGATCGCGGGCTGATTGACCCTCCCGACGATTTGTCGCCGCTCAATCCGTGTTCGCATCCCGTGCTCCTCGAGGAATTGACCCGGCAGTTTGTCGCCAATAAGTTCGACCTGAAGTGGCTCCATCGGACCATACTACACAGTCGCACCTACCAGCAGAGCAGCCAGACTAATACTGCTAACGCGACCGATCGGACTAACTATTCGCACTTCGCGCTGCGGCGTCTGCCGGCGGAAGTCCTGTTGGATGCCATCAACCAGTCCACGGGTTCGCGAGACGACTATGACATGAAGTACTACCACTGGCCTGAGAATCTGACGACGGTCGAGATTCCTTATACCACGCGGAATGACTTCGTCACATTTGTCCTCGAACAGTTCGGCCGATCCGAGCGGAATTCGTCAGTCCAGTGTGATTGCCAGCGGCAGTCGGAAGCTTCCATGTTGCAAGTCCTCGGCCTAGCCAATCATCCACGGATCTGGCAGAAAGTGACTGACCCGCGCGGCCGCATCGCGCAGATCATCAAACAGACCTCAGATCCGTCTCAGCGGATTGCCGAACTTTATCTCGGCGCCGTGGGCCGATTGCCTGACGATACTGAATTACAGACTTGCCTGGGACACCTCGCTTCCGCGGAATCACCCGATAAGGGTTTGCAGACGGTTCTGTGGTGCCTGCTGAATACGCGCGAGTTTCTGCTGCAGCATTGAAGAAGGGTGAAGGACGAAGTGTGAAGGGTGAAACTAAGAAGGGCAGAGAGTTGATAGCGGTCCATATGTACCACGTATTGCAAAGGCTTTCACCCTTCACCCTTCACCCTTCACACCTCACCCTTCAAATAAAGGACAGAGTCATGCTCAACTCATGTTCGACATTTCGCCAATACACCCGCCGCAATTTCTTGCGGATCGGGGGTGCATCGTTGTGTGGTATCGGGTTGCTGGATCTGCTGCGTTCGCAGTGCCAGGCAGCGGGGGGTTCGAGCAAAGCCAAGCAGATGATTGTCTGCTGGCTGGCCGGTGGTCCGCCCCATACCGACATGTTCGATATGAAGCCCGAATCGCCTTCCGATTTTAAGGGCGAATTCCAACCGATCGCCTCGAACCTGGAGGGCCTCCAGGTGTGCGAGTTGATGCCTAAACTGGCCAAACAGGCCGACAGGTACACGATCATCCGTTCGGTCACGACGATGAACAAGCCCGGCGATCACAGCCGCGCGCCGATGTATTGGCTGACCGGCAATCCACGCCTGCCCAGCGGCACGGAAAAGTATCCGATGTACGGCAGCGTGATTTCCAAAATCAAACCTGGACCGGCGGAACTGCCGACGTTCACCGTGTTGGGCAAGATCGACCATCACATCAACAACAGCATCGCTGGCAGCTTTTTAGGTCCCGCATTCAACCCCTTCATCTTCGATCCGCTGGCCGCGAAAGATGACATCGCCAAGATGCTGTCACCGCAGATGGAGCTGCCAGCCTTCACCAAGAATGCCGAGCTCTTGAAATCACTCGACAAGCGGCTGCGCGGGCAGGATGCGGTCGATCCGTTGATCGCCGGGCTGGATCAATACCAGCAAACGGCGTTCGACATGCTGCGCTCGCCCAGGCTGCGTGCGGCTCTCGATCTGTCTAAGGAGAAGCCCGAGACGCTCGCCCGGTACAAGCAAAATCATATGGACAAGACTCGCTATCCGTCGGGTGATCCACTGCATTTCCTGCTGTCTCGACGTCTGATTGAAGCGGGGGTGCCGATCGTTCACTTCAGCCTGGGGTATTGGGACTGGCACGGAGAAAACTTCATCGCTGGCCGTCAACAGATTCCGATGTTCGACTCGGGGCTGTCGGCGTTACTGGAAGATTTGGAAGAGCGCGGGCTCCTGGAGACAACCATCGTGCTTGCGCTGGGTGAGATGGGCCGGAAGCCGAAATGTGGTACAGAGAAGAACGCCGGCCGAGATCACTGGGACTACGCACAATTTGTGCTGGCCGCGGGGGGCGGCTTCAAGCGGGGCTGCATCGTCGGAGCCACCGACAAGCTCGGCGAGCAAGTCACGGACAACTTTTATAAGATCGAAAGTTTCGGCCGCACGCTGTATCACTTGCTGGGCATTGATGCGGATGCCGCTTTTCCGGCTCAAAGCGGCCGGCCCATCAGGCTGATTGCCGAGGACGCACCGCTTATTAAGGAAGCGTTGATTTAATGTCGCCTTCACGCTCCGCGTGAAGATGGCCGGAAGCCAGTTGACGTCGATATAGAACTATTTGAATTCCAGGTGAGCCGGGTGCCGTGAGGCCCCGGAC
>JAQGHS010000454.1 GCA_028291605.1 Planctomycetaceae bacterium
AGCGGGCCGAGGCATCGTGCGACGGGCCCCATATCGCGGTGCGTCAGCTTGTAACATGACTTCGCAAACGCTTCGGCGAACTCGGCCGGCTTATTCTGGAAGCGTTTCGCGATCGGCAGGAAATTAGAGTCCATCTTCAGCGACTTGTCCGTCGTGAACATCATGGGGGCGTGCTTTGTCGACGGATCATGGGCATCCGGCACGGTGGTTTGTGCCGCGGCATCCGTGGGAGTCCACTGCCACGCACCACCGGCCCCCTTCTCCAGCTTCCACTCGTAGCCGAACAGGTTGTCAAAGTAGCCGTTGTCCCACTTGATCGGGTTGGAAGTCCATGCGCCTTCCAGGCCGCTGGTGATCGTGTGGGCGCCTCGGCCCGTCTCATAGGCATTCCTCCAACCGAGACCTTGCTCCTCGAGACCGGCAGCCTCGGGTTCGCGACCGACGTGCTGACCGGCAGCGGCAGCACCATGGGCTTTGCCAAACGTGTGGCCGCCCGCAATCAGCGCCACGGTCTCCTCATCATTCATGGCCATGCGGGCGAACGTTTCCCGAATATCCCTCGCGGCGGCGATCGGATCCGGTTTCCCGTTGGGCCCCTCGGGATTCACATAGATCAGCCCCATCTGCACGGCACCGAGCGGGTTTTCGAGCTCCCTGTCGCCGGTGTAACGCTCGTCGCCGAGCCACTCGGTCTCACGCCCCCAGTAGATTTCCCCCGGCTCCCAGACGTCCTCACGCCCACCTGCGAAACCGAACGTCTTGAGTCCCATCGACTCCAGGGCACAGTTACCGGTGAGGACCATCAGATCGGCCCACGAGATAGTCGCGCCGTACTTCTGCTTGATCGGCCACAGCAACCGCCGGGCCTTGTCGAGGCTCACATTGTCGGGCCAACTGTTGAGAGGTGCAAAGCGGAGCGTACCGGAACCTGCACCGCCCCGGCCGTCGGCGATGCGGTACGTGCCGGCGCTGTGCCAGGCCATCCGAATGAAGAGCGGCCCGTAATGACCGTAGTCAGCCGGCCACCACGCCTGCGACGTCGTCATCACCGCTTCGATGTCCTTTTTCAAGGCATTCAGATCGAGTTTCTTAAACTCCTCGGCGTAGCTGAACCCATTGCCCATGGGATTGGACAGGGAAGAGTTCTGGTGGAGGACCTGCAGGTTCAACTGATTCGGCCACCAGCGTTGGTGTGCCGCAGTTGCCGCCGCCGTGTGTCGCTGAGTTCCGCCCATTACGGGGCATTTGCTTTCGGTCGCCATATTCTCTCCAATCAAGTTCCGTTGGTGCCGCTAATTAGAATCGCCTGGTCATATTGAGACGATGGAATATCCTACTCACACTCACTCTGCTCGTTGCTGATCGCTGCGACGCAACGAATTAACTCCTCGACATTGAGACCGACGTGCAGATAGCTCATCGCGATCTGTCGCACGCGGCCGTCCGGATCGATGATGATGTGCCCCCAGAGCGAGCATCCATCGGCATTGAGCATGTCGTACATCGATGCGATGCGATCGTCGGAATCGACGATGATGGGAAACGCAATTTCGCCCGCACCACCTTCATCAATGGAACGGTTTGACCATTCCAGGATCTCGAACACGTGGTCTCGGCAGACGACGGCCACGTTCGCGTCCAGCCGTTCGAAATCCCCGACGGAATTGCTCAGCGCGAGAAGGTCATCTGAAAAAGGAGTCTCGTTCTCGATGGAATCAAACCGCAAAACGAGAGTTCGCCTGGCATGCACTTGATTCCAATTGAGCTCCACAATTTCATGATCGACAACCGCGCGACAGTCAAAACTGGGCGCGGGATCTCGTAGCATTAACATAGATATTACTCTGAACGACTGATCTCTCGGGCGCGAGAGTGATTGGTCACATTCAGTTCGGTGTTTATAACGCAATACACCGTCATACCTGATCAACATCAACTCGTTATCAACTGGTTGCAGCAGCTAAGGCGGCACCGTATTTGGGGTGCTCACCGACCTCCTTCACGTATTCCACGTACGTGATCTTGCCTTCCGGATTGACCACAAAAATCGCGCGGGCCAGACATTGGTCAAATGGTCCGCCGGAAATCAGCACGCCGTAATCTTCACCGAACTTCGACGACCGATGAGCACTCAGAGTGGTGACGTTTTCCACACCCTCGCTACCGCACCAGCGTTTTTGCCCGAACGGCAAGTCGGTACTGACGACCAGCACGGCAACATTCGCCAGATCCCGCGCGTGCTCGTTGAACTTCTGCGTTTCAACGTGGCAAACCGGTGTATCGAGCGAAGGGAGCGTGGCAATGATCAGAGTTTTGTTCGCGAAAGAGTTCCGCGAGACCTCTGCCAGAGAGTTGTTCTGGAGCATGAAGTCAGGGGCGGCGTCACCGGCCTTGAGCTCAGGTCCAGACAGATCGGTGGGCGTCCCCCCTAAGGTGATCGCTCCGGAGCGCGTCATTACCATCGGCCACATCCTCAGTTCCAGTAGAACTCTTTGGCGTATTCCAAGGTAGGTCAAGTATGTCAAATCGTCCCCCTAAATCAAGTCACCCGGAAAATCACGTGACGTGCGGGCGGCAACGATGTGAAGTGCGGGCACCAGATGGGTGAACCGTGGCCGTTCCAGTTCGTCCACTCATTGTTTTCCATTGGCAGGGTGTTGCATCGCAATTCGACTGCGGCTGGTTGGAAAAGCCGTTCGCTCTGGAAGTCCTCTTGTTCCCGGAAATCTGGAATGCGATGATGCCAAACGCTGCTGATTAGCCTGATCCCGGAATGTTCGATCATTTCCCGAACGGGATCAGGGAGATGACAGGCGCAAGCCGCTTTCTCGAAGACTGGGGTATACAACCGTGCCGACTCGTTCCACTGCCATCCTGATCGGGCTCAGCCTCGTTTTCAGCCTGCCGTGTCCCGCGATCTCGGCCGATCTGCAGGATCTTCCGTCGAATACGTTTGTCGAAATCAAGACGCATACTGACCAGCCTGCCGACCCCGCCGAGAAAGGCCAGTATGCCCGCCAGGGCTGGAACAAGATTCTCTATGACCCCGATGGCCACCGTGTCCTGCTCTACGACCGCTGGATCGATAAGAAGCATGGCGGCTACACCATCTACGGCAACTGTCTCTTCGCTCTCGACCCAGCCTCGGGCGCTCTCAACCCGCGCAAGATGGACAATTGGACGAAGGTGGACACCAAAGAGGGGGGCTACCGCACCCTGGCCCTGCCCGAAAACCGCACCGAGCCGACCCCGTGTCCCCGGCATGTCTACCACGCCTTTGAATACGTGCCGAACCAGAAGGCCATTTATCTCTGCAACGGCGCGAACCAGACCGTGCTCGATCTTGAGGGCAAGCTGGTCGGCCACGACGAATGCGATGGAGCGTGGAAACTCAATCTAAAAACAAACCAGTGGAGCCGCATCAAGTCGGCCATGACACCAGTGAACCGACTCGACGAGGCGATGGCATACAGTCCGGAAGCGAACGCGCTGGTGTATTCCGCGGCAGACGGTCAAATCTGGTTCCTCGACCTGGACCAGGGGCATTTCCGGAAGTCGAAGGAGAGCCCTCCGAAACGTACGGCGATGGGGCGTACGATCTTTCACGACCCGCAGCGGAAACGGATGATCCTGGCAGGTGGCGGCGCACTCGACGCCTGGACGAAGGGGCCGGCCCCCGAATTCCGCGAAATCTACGCGTTCGACCCGGTGACGGAATCGGTGACACGTCTGGCCGACGCACCGACAGCCCTCTATTCGTCACACTTAGCCTACGATTCGAAACGTGACCTCTTTTTTGCGGTCGCCGTGTTCAACAAAGGGGAGCAGCCATCCGGTATGTTCGCCTATGACCCGGCGAACAAAACATGGCTCGAAGTGAAGACGACGAATGCCATCCCGCCACACAACAATTGGTTCGGCTGGATGCAAATGTGCTATGACTCCGATCACGATTGCCTGATCTGCAAGGTCAATGAGAAGTTCTTTGCCTTCAGATACGAGGAACGATGATCCTGCCACTGGTCAAATGACGCTCCGGCATTGTCCCCCTGCTGACGACGCCCACGGACGATCAGGGAAGAGCAAAAGGGTTCGTTGAATATCGACGATCTCGTGCGTGAGACAGTCGATGTGATCGCTGCGTTTTGCAGCATTTGCGAAATCCCATTCGGCAGGTCTCGCCGAGTCGATTCGGTACCATTTGGAACCGAGCCTGGACGCTGTGTACAATCGCGGGACGCACGATCCAACCTCTCGACGAATCGTAATCAGGGCTAGTGCAATGGCACAATCGAAGCAACGGGTGGTACTGCTGTGTCTCTGCATGGGCTTGTGGTTCGCCGGTTTCGTAGAAGCGGCCGATGCTAAGCTGGAGGAGCGCATCGATCACATCGTCAAACAGGCCGGAGTCACCGTTTCCACCCCGGCGTCGCCGAACCATTCACCCTGCTGACGATGGCGGCGGCGTCGACGCACCCGCTGGTGACAATTCGACGAGACATTAAAAGTTTAATACACTTGCTCTTGTTGTCGCGGCATCGAGCGTTAAATTATTAAATGATATGAAGTGCAGCTCATCAACTATGTGCAGCAAGAGGGCCATTGAAATGAGTTGCACGATATTCTTGGCTGCCGGGGTTCTCGGCATGCCGCATCGACTGCTGGTGGGCTCCCGCAAGAACCTCAATCGTCGTCGCGTGTCAGTGCCGATCGCTGCCATCGCTCTGGCTGCGATCGGTTTCGTCATGCCCCTCGCGATGCTCAGTGCGACGGATGACAAGCCCGCTGAACCGGCAACATCCGCGACAACCGACTTGCAGCCGAAACACGAATACGCGCGGGCTCTGTTCACGACATGGCAGGCCAATGCGCGGACGGACGGGAAAATCCCCGGCGCGCTCATTGGGCACGTCGCGAGAGAGATCGACAACTCCCTGAAACAATATCCTCAGCAAGTGAAAGCTCCGCAGCTCGCGGCCTTCCGCCCGCGACTCGATGCCACGCACGACTGGACACAGGCGGATGTGATAAAACTCCTCGACGACCTCACGGCCATCTCGACCGCACCCGTGAGCTCGGCGCAGACTCCCATGGAGTTCGACGCGATGCGAAACCTGAAGCCGGGCCAGCCCCTGCCCGCCGACTTGACGACCGCCGCGTGGGGCGCCCCCGCAGCGAACGGCCTGCGTGCGGCGTGGCTGCTGGAGCCGCGGGCAGAACAATATGCGCTGGGTACGGTGCTGGAACCACGCGCGCTGTTCCATAACACGGGCAAAGAACCGGTCGTTTTCATCACCGAGACGTGGCACCAAAACGATCCGCATCTGGCACGCGACGCCAAGGGGATGGAAATCACCGTCACTGGTGTCTTCTACACGGGCGTCACGCCGATGGCGACCTACCGGCTGGACCCCGGTCAGTATTGCGCAGTACTGGGGCACGGCATCGCCATCGGCGCAGGGAAATACGAAGAGGAGCACAGCATTGGCAGCGTGGGTGCGGTCATTGAAGCGAAGGAGGGGGACGACGTGCGTCTCTCGCACAGCGTGGACACAACTTATGCCGGCTGGACTCGCCCCGACGAGCCAAAGGCCCCGCTGGAACTTTGGAAGAAAACCATCGCAGACCGTGTCGGGCGCGAAGGCCCGCTGCCGTCCGCCGCCGCCGACCGGGAACAACTCATTCGCCGTGTGTATCGCGATATCTTCGGCGAATCTCCGAGCGCAGAAGAGTTGGCCGCATTTATCGCCGACAAGACACCTGATGCTCTTGCGACGCTCACCACGCGACTGCAGACCAAACCACGGAGTGTCGAGACATTCTCTGGCAAGTTGTCGACGGGGGAGACGAAGTTTCGCGTCACAGCCGCCGACCCGGAGTTCCTGAAGCGACCGCGCACTGCAAGCGACGTGGGACGCTACGTGCTCAGCGACCACGTGCATTTGCTCGTAAGCCAGACAACCAAGGCAGCACGGCGCACGAACAAGGCCGTCATCGCGTTTTTCTCGCCCGATCCGAAAGTCGCTTCACCCCATCCGTCTCTTGCAATCCCCCTGCCTGACGGTCAGCTCACCTGGGCCGCCGTATGGGTCCGTGGCTCGGGTGAACTGTGGGTGATGCAAAAGGGACTGGTGCGAAAATATGACTTCCGCAACCCGGCTCAAGTGAAAGAAAGTCGTTTCGAGCCAGGCAGCATCGCCAACGTGCCAGCGCCTTTGCACGAGGCGTTGCGAAAGGTGTTAGACATGCCTGGCGCACCAGTGCAGCAGCAGGAACCGCAGCCACCGAAAGGCGGCGCGAAGCTCAAGCCCGGCCGCGAGGAGAAACTGCAGTGGGGCCAGCCAGTGAACGGACTGCGAGCTGCACTTGTCATCCGCGCTTCGACTGACGAACCGAAGGCCGACGATATCCAGGACCTCTATCTGCTCGTGCAGAATGTGTCGGATGCTCCGGTTCGTCTCAACGACACCACAGCCGCACCGAAGCTGCGTTATTTGTATATCAAGATCAATGGTGCTATCCAGGCGGGCTTGGGGGTGAAGGAGCCAACATTGGCCAATATCGTGCTCCAACCACGCGAAGTCGCGTTTCTGCTCATGTTCCCGCCTGATCCAAAGGACCCGAACAACAGCACCGCTGGCGCGATCATCGCGGAAGGCGCGCTTAAGGATACACATCAGACCCTGGTTGCGTATCTGCAAATCGAACGGGCGCCAGAAGGTGCCTGGACGGGCAAGATTGTCACCGGCGAAACGAGTGGTGCATTGGCAGCAGGCAAGCCGTAGCCCCAGGACATTTACTGGCAGCGACTTAAAGCAGACAGCGAATGAGACAATTCCGTGTCATCCTGGAACAGCGGAATTCACTCGCTCCCTCTTTCAATTCACTCCAGTCTTCGTTTATACCGAAAACCAATCTGGGCCAATCCTCTAGCAAGGGGCCACGGCATTCGATTCGATTTACCAAAAGTAAAAAGGATAATGAGAAACCTTAGCGTTTAGTCGCTCAATGCCGCAATGTGAATCGGCAATGGCACGAACAGAGTTCAAAACTTACTCTTCCCTGCTAGCCGTGGCGGCATGACGTCAGCCAGTGTCGTCGCTTCGATCACGTGGTCGATGATGATCGTCTCGGGAACTTCGATTGTGTCGCGCATTAACCCGATCTGAAAGAAGGCCACGTTCTCATCGAGTAACGTGGCGGTCATCGCACGCGGCACGACCTGCTCGCCGTCGAACCAGACTTCGACGAAGCCCTTGGCGGGATCGCGGGACCAGAGGACGTGCACCGCGAAGTCGTGCCAGCGGCCGGGGGTGAGCTTTCCCTTCCCGGTCCAGCGACGGGCGTAGGGAACACGCGTGCTGTAAATAATGTCCTCGCCGTGAGCCTCGAACGACATCAATTGACGCCAGCTATTTCTGGTTTCGAAGTAGCCGACCGAGTGAAAATCGTCGGTGAGCTTTTGGGGCACGAAGACGCTCCAGCCAAAGTAGCGTTCGGTCCCCTCGGCTGTGCCGGGTGGAGTGGGTTGATGCTGAAACTCGATGCGGTCCAGCTTTCCGCGTCGAGCGGCGCTGGTCCCGTCAATCCGCAAGGCATACTTGCCAGCCCGCACGGGATCGGTCACGACCTTGACGCTGTCGCCCTTGGGGGGGCCTCGCCACTGCTCTGTGGTGCCAGTTTCGAAGTCGCCCCGCCAGATGACTTCAGCCCAGACCGGAATCGCCAGCAACAACACAGTCGCCGACAGCAAACCGATGGAAATCTGCTTGAGATGAGAGTGCATTTGCGGTGACCTCAACTGGCAAGAAAACGATTAGGGCAGTTTAATTTGCATTTTTGAAGACGTGCGTAAAAACCAGAACAGGTGAGCCGGGCGGCGTAAGCCCCCGGATTCTTCCGTAGGATAGGCATCCTGCCTGTCTTTTGTCACCTCAAGTGACAAACCCGAAGTCCATTCATCCCACGATTGCCCGATTGATCACCACATGCTCTTGGCTCACCGTTTTGTCGCTGCGCGATGGACAGGCAGGATGCCTATCCTACGACGAAGAATCCCGGGGCTTACGCCACCGGGCTCACCTACATCATTATTTCTTCGCGTCTACCAATCCGTGCTGGACGCGAGCTGTTGATGGAGTCAGAATGAACACGATCGCACGCGTAGATCGGTACTATCAAGGTAAAACGGGAATATGACCACCCAGCAAACGCCGCCGGTCCAAATCCGCCCGCACTGGGCAAGCGGCCTCTACAACAGCCGCAAATCCTGGCTGAGCGTCCTGATCGCGGGCATTCTTGGCGGTGGCTTGGGGCTGATCGGATCGACTGCGCTGGCGGCCGACCCCGCAGCCAAGCCTCTCGACGACTCCACCCGGAAGTTCCTGGCACAGCACTGTCAGGCTTGTCATTCAGGGCCCAAGCCCAAGGGCAATTTCCTCCTGGAAAATCTCTCGCAGGATTTTTCTGATAAGGAAAACCGACAACGGTGGCTGGCCGTGCTCGAGCAGATCAAAGCGGGCACCATGCCCCCGAAAGCAAAGCCGCGTCCTCCAGCCCCAGAAGCTCAAGCATTGGTGGACTGGATCAGCGGACGAGCAGCCACCGAGGAGTCGGCCCGGCAGGCTGCGCAGGGCAGGGTGGTCTTGCGGCGGT
>JAQGHS010000489.1 GCA_028291605.1 Planctomycetaceae bacterium
TGTCCTTTGTGACCTTCTGTTCAAAATCTCAAACGGTTTTGAACAGAAGGTCATAAAGGACACGAAGATCGACAAGGCCTTTCAAGGGGAGGCTGCTTCAATTCATTCGGCCAGACTGTTACCGAATTTCGTCATTCCCCACCCGGCATCCCCGCTACTTGGACGCCTCAGGCGAAAATCGATATCCTTCTTGTTTATGGGACGCGGCGGGTCGTGTTTGCGGTTCCCGGACCCCATCACTGTTATCGACTGTCGTCTTTAATCGTTAATTTCGAGCCGACTGCTCACGTCGATTCACCAACTTGGAAGGATGCTCGCATGCGAAACTTGTCGCGTCGTTCGTTGTTACTGTCGACCCTCAGCCTGACCCTGCTGTCGCTGAACTGGGCGAATTCGGCAACTGCTGAGGAGACTCCCTTGAAAGCTGGCGATCGCGTTGTCTTTCTCGGCGATTCGATCACTCAGGCCGGTGTCGGCCCACTGGGCTATGTGACCTTAATCAAGAAAGACGTGAACGAAAAGTTCGGGGAACACAAGGTCTATATGCACGGCGCTGGAATCAGCGGCAATAAGGTGCCTGATCTCGAAAAGCGATTGGAGAAGGACGTCCTCGGCGAAAAGCCGACGATCGTCGTGATCTATATTGGAATCAATGACGTCTGGCATTCCAAGAACGGCAAAGGGACCCCGAAAGACGAATTCGAGGCAGGCCTGCGGCGGATCATCAAACACATCAACGATGCCGGAGCCCGCGTGATCCTCACCACACCCAGCGTCATTGGCGAAAAGACAAACGAAGGCAACCCGCTCGACGAAATGCTTGGGATCTACTGCGAAATCAGCCGCAAGGTGGCCAAGGACACTAAATCGCAATTACTCGACTTACGCAAGCAGTTCGTTGAGTATCTGAAGGTCAAGAATAAATTTGATGACGAAAAAGGTGTGCTGACGACCGACGGAGTCCATCTCAACGACAAGGGGAATCGCTTCGTCGCCGACCGCATGCTCGAAGCCCTGGGTGCCACCGCGGCCGCACCGGCCGCGGCCACCGCCGGCAAGAAGTTGCGACACTTTGTGATCTTCAAGTTCAAGGACGACGCCAAACCCGAGCAAGTCAAGGAAGTCGTCGACGCATTCTCAGCATTGCCCGGCAAGATCAATGAGATCATCGACTTCGAAACTGGAACTGATGTCAGCGTGGAGATGAAGTCAGAAGGTTTCACTCACGCCTTCCTGGTGACCTTCGCCAACGAAAAAGGCCGCGAGATCTATTTGCCGCACCCCGCACATCAGGAATTCGTGAAACTGGTCGGGCCCGTGATTGATAAAGTATTAGTATTCGATTACTGGACGAAATAGAATTCCGTGCAGCACACGGTTTCGCCCAATAAATGAATTGAACCTGAAAGGTTCACAGAGATTAGCCGGTGGTTGAGGAGCGCAGCGACGACACCACCGGTATCGGTTGATTTGTTCCAGCATCCTGAAGGGATGCCAGAGAGTTGCCCACACCCGACCCGAAATATTAAGTTTTCTGCGATCCCTTCAGGATCGGTGTCGATTGGGAATCGCTAACCGGTGGTGTCGCTGCGCTCGACCACCGGCTACTCTCTTTAATCCCTCCGGGATACGGAATTCATCCAGGACTTCATTGATACACCGCGATTTCGGACATCTATGCGTCACTTCAGCGAGACATCCTACTATGATCCGCTTCTCTCGAATCCAACTTCTTCAGCTGGTATTCGCGTTATTGTTATCAGGCAATCTCACAACATCCGCTGCCGAGCCCAAATTCAAACTGGGTCCTGACTCGGAACGGCAGGAAGGCGTGCCGCAGGGGAAATTTACCGAGCACTCCTGGACCAGCAAGGTGTTCGAAGGCACGACCCGGAAATACTGGATCTACGCCCCAGCCCAGTACGACGCGTCGCAGCCGGCCAACGTCATGGTTTTTCAGGATGGCCATGCCTATGTCGGTGAAAAAGGCCAGTTTCGAGCCACGATCGTGTTCGACAACTTGATTCACAAGAAAGAGATGCCCGTCACGATTGGGATCTTCATCAACCCTGGCCACAAGGGAGATCCCTCGCCGGAAAATGCCTGGAGCGCCAACAATCGCAGCTTCGAATATGACACCGTCAGCGATCAGTACTCCAAGTTTCTGCTGGAAGAAATCCTGCCTGAGGTCAGCAAGTCCTACAAGCTGACCGACAATCCGGAAGGTCGAGCAATCTGCGGGATTTCGTCCGGCGGCATCTGTGCCTTTACCGTGGCCTGGCAGCGTCCCGACGCCTTTCGCAAGGTGCTCAGTCATGTGGGCAGCTTTACCAACATTCGCGGCGGGTACGTCTACCCCACCTTGATCCGCAAGACTGAAGCCAAGCCGTTACGTGTCTGCCTGCAGGGTGGTTCGAATGACGTCGACAATCAGTTTGGTAATTGGTGGCTGGCAAATCTGGAGATGGAAAAAGCCCTGCAGTTCAAGAAGTACGATCTGAAGTTCGTGGGGGGCGACGGAGGCCACAACGGCGAACATGGAGGGTCCGTATTGCCCGAGACGTTGAAGTGGTTATGGCGAGTTGAGAAGAAGCCCGAATAAGGCGAGCGTATGGCTGTAGGATGGGCGCTCTTGCCCGTCCCTGAGTTTGATTCACCCATGCAGACGGGCAAGAGTGCCCATCCTACGACGAAGATCCCATCCTCATGGACATCCCGATGCGCTACTCACCATTTCGACGGTTTCTAATCTGTGTAGTCGGTGGTCTCCTCGCCTGGGGCGTAAACGACTCCAAAACCATCGCGGCGGATGCCAAGCCGAATGTCGTCCTAATTCTCGCCGATGACCTCGGCTGGGCCGATCTGGGGTGTTACGGCAGTAAGTTTCATCAGACGCCCAACCTCGATCGGATGGCCGCTGAGGGTGTCAGATTTACGCATGCCTATTCCGCCTGTCCGGTGTGCTCGCCCACTCGCGCGGCGGTCCTGACGGGCAAGTACCCGCAACGCTTCAACCTGACCGACTGGCTGCCGGGTCGCGGTGATCTCCCGGCCCAACGACTGAAGCGACCTGTCATTCGCCAGGAACTGCCGCTGGAAGCCGTCACGCTCGCTGAGATCCTGAAAGAGGCCGGATACGTCACGGGACATATCGGCAAGTGGCATCTTGGAGGCGCTGGATTTGGTCCGTTGCAACAAGGGTTTCTCAGTAACATTGCTGGCGATCACACTGGGACTCCACTGAGTTATTTTGCTCCCTTCCAACGCAACGGCCAATTCATGCCGGGCCTGGAAAACGCTCCGGAAGGCGAGTACCTCACCGACCGCTACGCCGCCGAGGCGGAAAAATTCCTCGAGAAGAATCACGACAAGCCATTCTTCTTATATCTGCCCCACAACGCCGTCCACACGCCGTTGAAAGCACGCGACGAAGTCACCGCCCGCTTTGCACCCGCAGCCGAGAAACTCGGCGTCGGAACGCAAAAGAATCCGGTCTATGCGGCGATGCTGGCGAGTCTCGATGAGGCCGTCGGACGCGTGCTGAAGAAGCTCGATGACCTGAAATTGTCCGATAATACAGTAGTGATCTTCACGTCCGACAATGGCGGGCTGGCCACGCTCGAAGGGATGCCAGCCGCTGCGACGATTAACTCGCCACTGCGTGAGGGAAAGGGTTATCTGTATGAGGGTGGCATCCGCGTCCCCCTGCTGGTGAAGTGGCCCGGCCGCATCAAGCCAGCGATCAACACCGCCGCCGTGTGCAGCATCGATCTGCTTCCTACGGTCACAGAATTCTGCCTGGGCAAGCCAGCCACAGACGTCGATGGAGTCAGCCTGGCACCGATCCTGCAACAGTCCGGGGACATCGCCGCCCGCGACTTGTACTGGCACTATCCGCACTATGCGAATCAAGGCAGCCGCCCGGGTGCCGCCGTGCGGTCGGGCAATTTCAAGTTGATCGAATTCTACGAAACGGGCCGCCGTGAGCTGTTCAATGTCGTACAGGACGTCGGCGAATCGCGCAACCTATCTGCCGACCAACCGGCCCTAGTGGAAGAACTGGCGAAAAAACTCGACGCATGGCGCAAGCAAGTCGATGCGCAAATGATGACGCCCAATGCCGATTATGTTCCAAACCCACAAGCCGCCGATGGCACCATCACACTGCCAGCGTCGCGGGCGGATGTTTTTGGCATCATGCTGCGATTTGAGCCGCTGCCGCATAAGAACACGCTCGGCTACTGGGTCCGGCCCGAAGACTGGGCCAGTTGGGAATTCCAAGTCACGAAGCCGGGCAAGTTTGAGATCGAGGCTCTCCAGGGCTGCGGGACCGGCAGTGGCAACAGTGAAGTCGAGTTCGCCGTGGGAGACCAAAAAGTCGTGATGACCGTACAGGACACGGGGCATTTTCAGAACTTTGTGCCGCGCAATATTGGCGTGATCGAGATCAAAGAAGCGGGACGCCATACGCTGACGGTCAAGCCGCTCAAGAAGCCGGGCGTAGCCGTGATGGATTTGCGGCAGGTGAAGTTGTCACCAAAGTGAACGCGTATCGTGGGACGGGTCTCCAGGCCCGTCCGTCCCAAATCTGTACTCACGAAAGACCGATAACACTAAGACTAAGTCTTACAAGATATCACTTGGATCGATTCGTCAAACTTCGCGTCCTTTGGGACTTTCTGTTCCAATCATTTTTTTACAGAAGGTCACGAAGATCACAAAGAGAAGAAATGCGAAGGCGGGACGGACAGGCCTGGAGACCCATCCCACGATGCGTCAATCCCCGTGCAACTTTCGCAACCGGCCACTGGTCCTCAAGATGAGCTGAATACGTTCAAACTCATTCAGCCAATCTTGCACGACGGCCGCCAGGACATCCGCGGCAGGCGGTGCGATGCCCGTCGGACACGCAGCACCTTGCAGTTCACCCGCCACCTGCCGATAGCGTGACAGCGTACGGTCCCCATAGCGTCCGCAGGATTGACCGTCTTCGCTGAGGAAAACCACTGACGGCACGCGCGGAGCCCCGCAAACCGCCAATTCCTGAGCCAGTTCAGGATGAGCATCGCGGTCGAAGAATCGCAATTGGATGTGAGGCGTCGCGGCGGCAAAATGGGCGAAGATCGGACACTGATTGACGCAGTCGCCGCACCAGGTCCCCGCCACGCACAACACTTTCATGTCGCGTTTGAAACTCGCCAACAGTTCGGTCTGCGACGCGGTCAGGCGAACTTCGTCGAAGACGCCCTTCCACCGCCGCTGCTGTTCCTCGTTGCCATACATGCTGAGAAACTCGGCATAGGTCGAACCTTCTTCGAATTTGGCGGAAAAATCCATTGGTAACTCCGTGAGGTCTGCGTGATCGTCACATGGCAATCTAAGGCATCCCGGGAATCTGGGCGGCTGATCTAGCATCCAAATCCCACCGAAAATGCTTCTGACGGCACCATCATCTATAATCTCTTATTAATCCTCAATCCGACTTGACCTAACTTCCCTAATTTCTATACTGCCCGTTACGTAGAAACGCCCATGATACATTGGTATAGGCCAATGAGTCTGTGGGGAACGCAACTGCCAGAAGGATTTGGCAGGCATGACGAAAGTCGCAATTCATGGATGGCTTGTTGATTGGTAAGACGCTGGTTCTCGTCGGCATCGCCGTCGGTGGAACCACCCTGCTGACCCGCTGCGCCCGCTGGATTGCTCCACGTCTGGGCTTCGTGGACAACCCCGATGGTCGCCGCAAATTGCACAAGCAACCGACTCCGTTGCTCGGTGGAGTCGCCGTATTTGTGGGCTTAGTGCTGACGGTTCTGTGTGCCAGTTTCGCCTGCGGTTTGAACTTGCTGGATCCCGCTGGCGATCTCTTCATCACCTGGTCGCTGGCGACTGCCAGTATCTTTTGCATGATCGGCGTCTACGACGATCGCTGGCCGCTACGGCCACGTACGAAGTTTCTTTTGCAGGTTCTGGCTTGTATCCCCTTCGCCGTGTGGGGACGCACGGCGACGGAGATCGACCTCCTGGGAATCGATATTCAGCTGGGAATGTGGAGTGTTCCCTTCACCATTTTCTGGCTGGTAGCCTGCGTCAATGCGTTCAATCTGCTGGACGGACTGGATGGTCAGGCAACGGGTCTGGGGATCGTGAGCTGTCTGGCATTTGCCGGTCTGGCGATTTTCCGTGGCGATTTCCAGACGGTGCTGCTCGCCCTGCTGGTGGTGGGAAATCTGCTGGGATTCCTATGGTACAACAAGCCGCCAGCCCGGATTTTCCTGGGTGATGCGGGCAGCCTAATGATCGGTTTCCTGGCCGGTTCGCTGGCCCTGGAGACATCGCTATCCACCACCGGTCAGTTTTCGATCGTCCTGCCGTGCGTCGCGCTGGCCTTGCCGCTGTTCGACACCTGCATGGCCATCGTGCGACGTAAGTTGAAGGGACGCGGCATCGGTGAAGCGGATCGCGAACACATCCATCATTGCCTGCAGGATCAAGGGTTTTCCCGCGTACAATCGCTGTTGATCGTCCTGGTCTGCGGCCTGGTTCTCGCCGGCTTCGTGCTGAGTGCCGCGGCCCTGCAGAGCGAGCCATTGGCCATCACCGGATTGGTGCTGACAGTCGGCGCGTTGCTCACCTGCCGGCTGTTCGGTCATCGCGAACTGGCCCTGGTGGCCTTGCGACTGCAAGATCTGCGAGTACGCTTGCAATCATTGCGTCAACGGCCCAATCCGCTGGAATGGCTGGCGTTTTAGGCCCGTGGCCGACGCTGCCAGCGTCGGTGTAGGATGGCCGCCCCGGCCGTCGCGATTGGCTAGCGACGGTATTACTTCGCGTCGGCACGGACGCTGGCAGCGTCCGCCACGGGGGCTAATTCCGCCAGTCGACCATCCCGAATTGGCAGCACGTGATCATCCGGCTGAATGTAGCTGCGATCGTGCGTCACGATGATGACTGTCGATTGATGTTCGTCCTTCAATTCGCGCAGGTAGCGAAAGATCTCTGCACCGCTGGCGCTATCGAGTTCCCCGGTCGGTTCGTCGGCCAGCACCAGCAATGGTCGCTTGAGTAAAGCTCGCACCAACGCAATCCGCTGCTGTTCGCCTCCAGAAAGCTGATTGGGGCGATGATCCAGACGGTCCCCCAAACCGACCCGTCGTAGCAAAGATTCCGCTTCCGAACGCTTTTTGCGTGCCTCGCCGGTGGGCAGGTACGGGATGAGAACGTTTTCCACAGCCGTCAGATTGTTCAACAGATTGAAATTCTGAAAGACGAACCCCACCTTGTGCCGCCGGTAGAGATCGCGCTGTGTCCGAGTAAACTGTGAGAGCCGCTGGCCCTCCACAATGATGTCGCCACGGGTCGGTTCATCCAGGGCCCCGATCAGATACAGCAGGCTGCTTTTGCCGCTGCCCGAGGGCCCAATGATAAACGTGAATTTGTGCTGCGGAATCTCACACGTCACGCCCCGTAGTGCATGGACCTCAGCCTGCCCCCGCCGGTGGGTCTTGGCGACATCAATCAGTTGAATCATTCGGGCCAACCATGAGTGAAAAACACGATCGCAATTACAAGAACATCATAACGAGCCCGACGAATGTGTGGCGGAAATCCTCAAGGGACGGGAGTCTCCGGCTTCACTTCTGGCGTGTGCGGGGTCCCATCGAGTCGCCCATAACTGCGTACTCCCGGGAACCACTTGGCCACAATCAACACAACCAGGAGCGTGCCAATTCCGCCGCTAACCACAGAAACGGTCGGACCATAGGTGATATCGTCCTTCCGCTCAAACAACGCGGCCACCAGGCCCGATTCAGCGCCGCCGAGCTCATTCGAAGCCCCGATAAAGATGCCATTCACCGCAGCGACACGGCCCCGCATTTCATCGGGAGTCAGCAATTGCACCAGCGTCTGCCGGACTTGCACACTGACATTGTCAAACACTCCAGTCAGGAACAACATGAAGAGCGATAGCGGATAATTCCGCGAGAAACCGAACACAATCGTGGCGATTCCGAACCCCGCGACCGACCAGAGCAGCGTCCGGCCAGCACGGCGGAACGGAGGCATATGGGCAACCGCAATCGACGTGCAGATCGCCCCGATCGCGGGCATCGTTCGCATATATCCATACCCGGACGCGCCGACGTTCAGGATGCTCATGGCATAAACCGGCAGGAGCGTAATGGCCCCTCCCAGTAGCACGGCAAACAGGTCCAGACTGATCGTCCCGAGGATAATCTTCTGGCTCCAGACAAATCGCACGCCGTCCAGCAGTTCGCCCCAGCTCGCAGCTCGGCGAGAAATGGCTTGCGGACGCGTCTTGACACCCGGCAACAACAGCAGAAACACGACCGAACTCAGGGCTTCCAGCAGAAAGATCAACGCGGGAAGTTTCCAAATGGCTAGCAGCGATCCAGCGAGACTGGGCCCCAGGACCGTGGCCAACTCGAACGTGCTGCTGTTCCAGGTCACGGCACTGACAAATCGATCTTTTGGCACCAGCAAGGGGAGCATCGCCCCCTTCGCCGGTTGCATGATGGCTTTGGCAGAGCCGTTGATGAGCAGGAACAGATACATCCACACAATGGGGGCTTGGGTCCACGAAATCCAAGCCAGCCCCAGCGAGCCCAGCGTCAGGAACCCGACGCCCAAACTCAGAATTATTTTGCGAGGCAACCGGTCAGCCAGCTGCCCGGCGGGAATCCCCAGGATCAACACCGGCAAGAACTGCAAAAAGGCCACCAGGCCAAGTTGCGCCGAAGAGTTGGTCCGGGTATAGACTTCCCAGCCGACCGCGATGGCCTGCATCTGCATTCCGAGCAGAGCCAGGAAATTGCCTGCTAAATAACGTCGATAACCGGGAATTCGCAGCGCCGCATACGGATCATGCCCGCTGAGCGGTGGCGGTTCATCATTGAGGTCAGAGGACATTCCCAAACGCCCGACTGAAGGAAGAAATCAGATCGCAGGGTATGTTAGCAACTGCCAAAAGAAACGATCAGGGGTCGGGTGTACGAGTTTTCGAAATTGGCCGCCATCGACCCAATTTGCCAGGCAAACGATCATCGGCCAATCTCGAAAAATCGTAGGCCCGACCCCGTGGGATAGGCTTCCAGCCTGTCAATCGCGAAGCGACAGCGCGGTGCCCCCAAAATATGTGGTGATTAAAGCCGCGATCGTCGGACGAATTGAAGTTCGGTTTGTCACTTGAGGTGACAAATGACAGGCTGGAAGCCTATCCCACGGCCCCTAAATCATCTTGCGAACGGGCTGAAATTCCAACCGCGACTGCACTTTCACCACCGCGAAATTGTCCGGAAACGTGTGAAACGTGTGGACTTGCAGGCTGTCCGCGGTCGCTTCCAGTTGCACGAAACTCAGCGGGGTCGGATTCAACCGGGACTTGGTAGCAAAGTGATAGGAAACCGGTGATCGCAGGCTATCGGCGAGCAATTCTTCGTGATAGTTGGCAAAGACTTCCGGCTCGAGCTCATCCAAATCGAAGCTGACGTGGTAGGTGATGTCATCCCGGCAACGCAGCGAATCCTGGCGGTGTCCCTTGAGCTTGTGCGAAAAAATCCGGTAATGCTTGGGGAGCAAAGTCGCGCGGACTGTAGCGACTTCGGTAATCACGGCTTCCTGGTGCGCCACGGTTAAAACGTGCCCGGCGTCACAGAGTTGCACTTTGACGGTGCAGGCGGAATGCTGCCATTCAGCTTGAGCGTGAATCGTCAACAGTTCCGGATGGACAGAGCGCTCGAAGACCTCGAGCACCAGGTCGGCGACATCCGGACGCACAGAACTCACCGCCATATCATTTCCCCTCGTGCCGCGGACGCCTGGGTTCGCACCCCACGCGTGAACATGTTAAGGAGTCATACCGAACTGTGACAGCGCTGGACAACAGGATGACAGAAATTACAGAAGTTGTACTCGAACACATCCGCAAACCGTTGTCCAGACCCGAGTCGCTGAATTTGGTCTCCCCACTCAGCGGATCTCCATGACAAGCTGCCTTATTTTACCGGTCGAGGTGATTTCGGGAATGGGTGAATCGTTAAGAACCATTTACTCCGGCAGGTGTCATACCGTCGCAACCCATTCCGGGGTGCGATAGAATCTGGGATCGTAGTGGGACGGGTCTCCAGGCCCGTCCGTCAAAAGACCAGCCCGGGCCATTCGGCATAGGACGCTCAGTTTGGCCGTTCGCGAATCAGCCACTGGGCGCTAGCCAACGGTTCGGAGCAACAAATCGGGTTGGGTTTGAAACCGTAGGACAGGCGTCCTGCCTGTCATTTTTGTATTGGACTGACAGGCAGGATGCCTATCCTACGAACAGAACCGGACGCTAGCGCGTTCCGGCTGACAGGGCTCAAACGGGACTTCAGATCACTGGGATTCCAGTTCGGAAAGGGATGGCGTGCAGGGGTTAGCGGCAAAAATTCAAGAGGCGGCAAGTTTTATTCGCTCGAAGTGGGCAGTCACACCGCGCGTCGGATTGATCCTCGGAACGGGGCTCGGTGGTCTGGCAGCCCAGATCCAGCAGGCGGCAGTCATTCCCTACGGTGAGATCCCACACATGCCCGAGTCCACCGTGGAATCGCACGCGGGGCAGCTCGTGTGTGGCACGCTGGCGGGTCAGCCAATTGTCGCGATGGAAGGACGCTTCCATTACTACGAAGGCTACTCGATGCAAGAGGTGACCTTCCCCGTCCGAGTCATGAAGGCCCTCGGAGCGGAGATTCTGATCGTCACCAACGCAGCAGGCGGGATGAACCATCAGTACCAGCTGGCCGATGTGTCGATCATTGAAGATCACATCAACCTGATGGGAGACAATCCCTTACGTGGCCGTAACGACGACACGCTGGGGCCCCGTTTCCCCGATATGTGCCGTCCGTACGACCTGAAATTGATGGAACTGGCCGAATCCACGGCGTTGGAACTCGGTATTCCGCATCATCGCTCGGTATTTGTCGCCGTGACAGGCCCCAATCTGGAAACGCGGGCCGAGTACCGCTTCCTGAAGGCGATTGGTGCCGATATGGTCGGCATGTCGACCGTTCCCGAAGTCTTGGTGGCGGCCCACGCTGGAATGCGAGTCCTCGGATTTTCGATCGTGACGGATCTGTGTTTGCCGGATTGCCTCGAACCTGTCGAGTTACCGAAGATTCTGGCCGTGGCAGCCAAGGGTGGCGAACGGTTGTCGCGGTTGATTCCCAAGGTGCTGGAACGATTGGGATAGCTCTTCGTAGGCGAGCGTTGGGCGCCGGTAAAAAGTTACGGGGCCAATGGTTGTTAGCGAGTCGCGAATTATTTCTGACTGGATACAAACCATTAATCTCAATGTGTTCGTCAAAAAAGTCGCGACAGCAATAACTGTCGACACCGTGTAAAAACCATCCGGCTTACGCCGGACGCTCGCCTGACTGCTATTATTGATTGCTTAAATAATAAAACCAGGTGAGCCGGGCGGCGTAAGCCCCCGGATTCTTTTTTGAAATGCTCTTGAGCAGCAAACGAAGAATCCGGGGGCTTACGCCACCCGGCTCGCCAAGACTTTTCCAAATACGTGACGTCAAAGACAGCTCGGACGACGACCAGCGTCGCCAATTGACAACACAGGATGCAGTGAAAAATGTTCGATAAGGTCTCAACGGATACAAGTTTCGTCGCAGGCGAACACACCGTGCTGGCGTTTTGGCGAGATCAGCAGATCTTCGACAAACTGCGCTCGCAAAATCGCGGACGCCAACCGTGGAGCTTTCTCGATGGCCCCATCACGGCCAACAATCCGATGGGAGTCCATCACGCCTGGGGCCGCACCTACAAGGATGCCTACCAGCGTTTCTGGGCGATGAACGGCCGCGAATTGCGGTATCAGAACGGCTTTGACTGCCAGGGACTGTGGGTTGAAGTCGAAGTCGAGAAGGAAATGAACCTCGGCACGAAGAACGCGATCAGCGCATTGGGCATCGATCAGTTCGTGTACTCGTGCAAGAAACGCGTCCTCAAGTTCGCCGCCAGGCAGACCGAACAATCAGTGCGGCTCGGCTACTGGATGGACTGGGACGATCCGCAGTCGCTACGGACCCTGTCCGCTGGGGTCGGCTCAGACAAGCCGGTGACGATCAAGACGCCCATCGGTACCAGTGTCACAGACGCCGCTGAAAAGATCGTGGCGAAGCTCGGCAACCCGGAATGGGGTGGCAGCTATTTCACGTTCTCCACCGAGAACAACGAAACCATCTGGACGTTCCTGAAGAAGTGTTTTCAGCGTGGAAAAATCTATCGCGGGCACGACGTCATGCCGTGGTCGGGTCGCGGCGGCAGTGCGTACAGCCAGATGGAAGTCGCCGAAGGTCGCAAGCTGACGACTCACAAGTCGGTGTTTGTCCGCTTCCCACTGCGCGGTCGCGAAAACGAATACCTGCTGGTCTGGACGACGACTCCCTGGACCCTGACCAGTAACGTCGCGGCGGCCGTCAATCCGCAGTTGGAGTATGTCAAACTGCAGGCCAAGCGAGACAGCGCCGTCTACTATTTCGCCAAGGAAAACCTCGAGTTCCAGCGTCTCGCCAAAGAATTCAAAGAGGGCTTCGGCCGGCCCGAATGGACGTGGCCTACTGGTGTCCCCAAGCTCAAGACGATCGCTCAAATCTTTAAAGAGCAAGGTGGCTACGAAGTCCTGGGAACGCTGAAAGGGTCTGAGCTGATCGGCCTGGAATACAACGGCCCGTTCGATGATCTGCCAGCACAGCATCAGCCTGGAGGCTTGCCCAAAGACGACAACCTCTTGTCGGCGACTGGCATTTCATGCCATCGCGTCGTCGACGGGGGACGTGATAATGAAGGGACGGCCCTGGTCGTGGCCGGCGAGGGAACGGGTATCGTTCATATCGCTCCCGGCTGCGGCGACGTTGACCATGTCCTCGGGAAAACCCTGGGGCTGGTGGCCATCGCGCCGCTGGCTGAAGATTCGTCCTTTGTCGAAGGTTTCGGCGCTTTCACAGGCAAGGTCGCCACCGATCGCCAGACGGCCGAATTCGTCTTCGAGGAACTTAAGAAGAAGGGGTTGCTCGTTAATGTCGAAGAATATCCCCACATCTATCCGCACTGCTGGCGGACCGGCGACGAACTTGTCTTTCGTTTAGTGGACGAGTGGTTCATCAAGATGGACTGGCGACAGGAGATCATGGATGTCGCCAAGACGATCAACTGGTTGCCGGAAAGTGTCGACGGCCTGGCCCGCGAGCTGGAATGGCTCACGAATATGCGAGACTGGATGATCTCCAAGAAACGCTTCTGGGGTCTCGCCCTGCCCATCTGGGTCGATCAGGATCCGAGCATCGAATGGAGCGATTCGAACAAGTTCTTCGTCGTGGGTTCCTTGAAGGAATTGAAGGAACTGGAGGTCGAGGGCTGGAACGATTTCGACGGGCATACTCCACACCGGCCATGGATCGACGGTGTCAAAATCAAGCATCCACAAACCGGGAAGGTGATGACACGTATCCCCGACGTGGGGAACCCATGGCTCGATGCCGGCATCGTGGCGTTTTCCACATTGGGCTTTAACACGCATCCCGAAATGTGGAAGAAGTGGTATCCCGCCGACTTCGTGACGGAATGTTTTCCAGGCCAGTTCCGCAACTGGTTCTACGCGTTGCTGTCGATGTCGACGATGATGCGTTACGAAGGTGAGGCCGACGCCGAACCGCTCGATAAGCGGCCGTTCAAAACGCTGCTGGGGCACCGTCTGGTCATGAACGAACAAGGCCAGCCGATGCACAAGTCGGACGGCACGGCGATCTGGTTTGAAGAGGCTGCCGAACAGATCGGCGTCGACACGATTCGCTGGATGTATCTGGCACAGAATCCCGCTCAAGATCTGCGATTTGGTACACGGCATCCCGACAAGCCGGTAACGCTGCAATTCTTCGGCGCGGACAAACCTGCGGTCCAGACCGACGAAGGTGCCGCTTTGTGCCTGGTGACCAGCAAGCCGGCGGATGAGACTCGCCGCCAGAATCTGATCACGCTCTGGAACACATACGCGTTCTTCGTGAACTATGCTCGGTTGGACGATTTCAATCCTCTCGCCGAACAGGTTCCAGTCGGAGAACGCCCCGAAATTGACCGCTGGATCCTGTCCAATCTGCAGAGCCTGATTGCGACCGCTCGTGACGAGTTTTCCGCTTACAATACACAGGGCTTCCTCAAAGAGGCATCGCGGTTCATCGATGATTTGTCGAACTGGTACGTGCGACGGAACCGTCGTCGTTTCTGGCGTTCACGTGATGCCGGTGACCGCGATAAGCTGGCTGCGTATCAGACGCTGTATACGGTACTGGTCCAGTTGTGCAAGCTGCTGGCTCCCGTGATTCCTTTTGTCACCGAGCAGATGTATCAGAATCTAGTTCGGAAGGTGGATGCGTCGGCCCCCGAGAGCGTGCATCTGTGCGAATATCCGCAAGTCGACCCCGCTCAACTGGATGAGGGCTTAAGTGAGCGGATGGCGTTAGCGCAAGTCGTAGTCAAGTTGGGACACGGGCTGCGTGAGAAGGCCAATCAACGCGTGCGTCAACCTCTGGCAGAATTGCGTCTCGCCAGCAGTCCGCACCAGCGAGCGGCCATCATGAACCTGGTGGACGTCATTCGCGATGAGTTGAACATCAAGCAAATCACCGCCTGTGAGGATCTCGATGAATTAGTGACTTATGTTTACAAGCCGAATCAGAAGTCACTGGGACCGAAGTACGGCAAGTCGCTGGGCGCGATCAGCAAAGCCCTGTCGATCTTGCCGCCCGGTTTGCTCGATCCGTTGCGGAAAGGTGTCCCCGTAGCCGTCCCGGTGGATGGAGCAGAATTCGTGCTCACTCCCGAAGACGTGTTTATCAGCACCGTCCAGGCGGCCGATTGGGCGTGTGCCGATGAGGACGGAGTGCAGATCGCCATTTCGACGAAACTGACGCCCGAACTCTTGCAGGAAGGCATCGCCCGCGATTTCGTTCGCCAGGTTCAGCAATTGCGAAAAGAGGCCGATCTGGAAATCGAGCAGCGGATTCAGATCCTGCATGCGGCGACCGATGCTGATGTCCTTGCGGCGCTGAAGTTTTGGGGTGATTACATCCGGGAAGAAACGCTCGCAGATAGCCTGGAAGCTGCGCCAACAGTCGCGAGTGCGAAGTCGGTCTTGGTGGGAGCGGTGGAGATTCCGCTATGGATTGAGCGTGCCAAATAGGGGCGTTTGTAAGAGTGTCGTTGATCGCTCCGCATCAACGACACTCTTACGGACCAAACTTCTGCGGCATGTAATCCGGTAGCTCATCAGCGGAAATCGTGAAGAGCTGAAACGTACTCGCGGTCGCCCTGACGAAATCGTTGTCGCTGACCGCGATCAAGGTGATGTGCTGACCTTGTCGCGGGCCGAAACAAATCCCTTCATGCTTCTCCGGGAATTTCGGACCCTTCAAGCCGAACTTGGAATCGAGCAAGTCCAGAAAGACCTCTTTCTTGACATGATGAATTCCGTCGGGCAACTTCTTTTCGGGCAGGCTCTCAATGTGGCTGACATCCGTCGCCAATTTGCCCGGCTCGCGCTGGAGATCGATTCGCATGATCTTCTTGAACTTGGCCAAGTCTCCGGCTTCGCTGTCACGTTCGATTGTCAGAAACTCGTGATCGTTGATAGCGACGATTTCATTGACGCCGTTTTGGGCGCTGTCCAGTCGATAGACGAACTCGCGTGACTGACCACCATTCAAGGGAATCTCGACGATTCTCAGGTTCTCGCCGTGGTCTCGTTGTCCATGATCCTGAATGAGAGCCCGTTGGAAAACTGCGTAGAGACGACTGCCGTCGGGCGTGATCGCCAAACCTTCAGGGCCGGCGTTGGGTTGGCGACCCGATGTGTTCATCCCTTCGGTCGCCGGACTGGCACTGTGAATCTTGATGCCAAACCGAGCCGGCAGGCCAAACTGCCGCAATCGCTTCCCCTGCTGATTGAACTGCGCGACTTGCGGTGCATACTCCTCAGACAGAAAGAGCATCCCATCGCGTCCAAGACGCAAACCTTCGGGATCAAAACGCAATGCCTGCAGAGGATGTTCTGCATCGAAGTCGGTCGCCGAGCCCACCAGTTGATGTCCGTCGGAATCGGTCAGAAGCACTGTTTCGAGTAACTCGGGATGGAACGGCTTCGCGGCAGTGGGGAGGGCGATCTTGAACTTGTGGACGCGGCAGGAGAATTTCGTCGCACCGTCCGCGGGTCCCCGATCGGACAACAACCAATAGATGTCGTCCCGGCCACTGTAGGCGATTGCCGAAAAGCCACCGAGTTGATTGTGAGGAATCCCCCCGGCCAACGAGCCGCTGAGTCCCGATTTGTCGGCGGCGTCACCCGGGAGATGGGCCTTCGCCTGAAGCTTGATTTCCGCATGACATCGCACTGGATTGATGCCAACGCCCAACAGCAACAAGGCCGCCGCAATGAAGTGATAACGCAAGTTTTGCATACTGTTTCTCTAGGATTTTTTAGCCGCAGATAAACACAGATGAAACACGGATTGGATCATCGTCTGCGAGAGTCGATACGTCGCGCCGAACGATTTCGTTGTTCGCCAGGCAATACCCTACGACTTGATTTTCTTCTGTCTTATCCGTGTTTAATCTGTGTCCATCCGTGGCGAAAAAACTCTTCTTGAATGATCGAAAAAGTTCACGCCAGCGGGAACTGATCGGCCAAACGGCCTCTCGGCAAAACTGGCTTGGGCATACCATGGGCCATTTCTGCAGGGAAGTCAAGCAGCCGGACGATCCCCAAACCGCCTCTTAACAGTTGGTCCGCGTGACGACGCCTCGTGGGCACGATATCATGTTGAAAACGTCCTCAGAGACAAAACCAGCCGTCAAATGGTGAACGGCGTTCAGTGATTGTCCATCAGTTTAGAAGCGAGCATAGGCGATTATCGTGGCAGCAAAAGAAAAAGTGGTTCTGGCGTATAGCGGCGGTCTGGATACATCGGTCATCATTGGGTGGTTGCAGGATGAAGGCTACGAAGTCCACTGCTTGTACGTGGATCTCGGCCAGCCGTGCGAAGACCGCCCGGCCATTCTACAAAAAGCTCTCAACGTGGGAGCGGCCTCGTCGATCGCCGTTGATTGTACTGAAGAGTTGTGCCGCGATTTTGCGTTCCCTGTTCTGCAGTGGCAGGCCAAATACGAAAACATCTACCTGCTGGGGACCTCGATCGCCCGACCGTTGATTGCCAAGAAGTGCGTGCAGCGGGCTCGCGAAATTGGCGCCACCGGGTTTGCTCACGGAGCGACCGGCAAGGGGAATGATCAATGCCGGTTCCAGTTGGCTGCTGAAGCCCTGGATCCGAATGTCAAAATCATCGCCCCGTGGCGGCTGGAACGCTATCGCAAATTGTTCCCCGGCCGGCAGGAGATGATTGCTTACTGTGCCGCAAAGAATATCCCCGTAAAGGCCAGCTCGACCAAGCCCTATTCCAGCGACGAGAACTGCCTGCATATCAGTTACGAAGCAGGCAAGCTAGAAGACCCGGCCGTCGATGGAATTCCCATCATCGACTTCGGGATGACTGTCTCACCGCAGTCGGCTCCCGACAAGGAAGAGTTCGTCAAGATTGGCTTTGAATCGGGCGTGCCGGTCTCGGTCGATGGCAAAAAACTGTCCGCCTTCGGCATCGTCGATGCGCTCAATAAGGTCGGCGGCCGCAATGGTGTCGGTCGGATTGATATCGTCGAGAACCGGTTCGTCGGCATGAAGAGCCGCGGTGTGTACGAGGCCCCCGGCATGACGATTCTCTATGCCGCCCATCAAGGTCTGGAGCAACTGACTCTCGACCGCGATCTGACGCACCTGCGAGACCGGATCTCGCCGGAAGTCGCCGAGATGGTTTATTACGGGTTCTGGTACTGTGCCAAGATGGATGCCCTGATGGCCTTCCTGAAGGAGACCGAAAAGCCCGTCACCGGCGAGGTCACCGTGGGCCTCTACAAGGGCAACGTCCGCGTCACCAGCCGCGTCAGTCCCTACAGTCTCTACGACGACGCAATCGCCAGCATGGAAGCCGGCGGCAGCTACAACCAAACCGACGCCGAAGGCTTTTTGAGGATCATGGGCCTGCCCGGCCGCGTCCAGGGCGTCAATCGCAAACGCGAGTTTTAGCGCGAGCCATGCGCCCCAGGCGCGAATAAAAAACTTCCGCAATCCAAGTGGACTGCGGAAGTTTTAAAACTCTCACTATGCTGCGTGAATTGACTACACGTGCCGGAACATCATGCGACTGTTGTGATGTCGAAATCCGCCGCGGAAACCACGTCGAGCCACATTGCTCTGGAACGATGTCTTGTTAATCGTACCCGTATGACGATGCATGATCGTCTTGTGCGTTCGGACGCTCCTCTTATGCGGTTTCACTGTCGTTCGTTGAACGGTTGCCCGATTCGTGTTCTTCACGGCAACGGTGCCGGCATCAGCGAATCCCGCCACACCCAACATGACTCCACACGCCACAACGGTCAATCCAAGTTTCTTCCACATGATCGAACCCTTTCCCGTGGGATGAGGCGATCTGAATGGGCGAGAAGAGTGTTTTAAGATCAAATCCTCGACGACTTACGACTTAGAAACACGTAGTGTTCTTATTGTCAGATTGAATCGTCGCGTCTTAAAAATCATTCCTCGCGGGTGCTCCCCCGCATCTCGGCCGCCCAGCACAGCTCGGCGACTTAATCGGACTTCAGATCGGTTTAACAGTGCTCATCACTCACACTGGAATTGTATTGCAGGTGCCGTGCCAGCAATCGTCGCTGGGGCCGAAACCAGGCAAAACAGGGGCTCTCTGACAGAAATGTCATCTGGATAGGCCATTTGCGAGCCCTTCGTTACGGGAACGCAAGTTTCGAGACCCGGACAGTTTGCAAGGATGTGTCCAAAGTCTGATTCGGCGGATCAGATTGTGGTCACTCTTCGTTAGAAACGGCAATTCGAACCGAAATAATGAAAGAGGATTGGCCACAGAATGACACGGAAGAAACACAGAAGGGGGAATAACATTTTACAAATTCTGTGTTTCTTCTGTGTCCTTCTGTGGCTCATTATTCAATGGGCCGTAATCTATTGAGAAGTGTTAACAACCTCGCACCACTTGCCAGCTTTCCAGTGCCGTGACCAGCCCTGCCAGATCCTGTTCGGTGCACGCGGCATTCACAGTGATTCGCAGGCGCGATGTGCCTTGAGGGACGGTGGGCGGCCGAATGGCCGCCACCAGGTAGCCTGCCTCTGCCAGATGTGCCGCAGCGTCGAGCGTCCACTCAGGACTGCCGAGAATCACCGGTACGATCGGCCCCAAACCGGCAGGGACGTCAAACCCGGCGTCTCGCAGTCGGTTTCGCAGACCTTCTGCTAACAAGATCACCCGCTCCCGGCGATCAGGTTCGCTGGCCACGATTCCGAGCGCTGCCACCGCTGCAGCACAGATGGGAACCGGCAACGCCGTCGAAAACATCTGCGTGCGGGCTCGATTCCATAGCCAGTCGGTCAGTTCTTGCGAGCCGACGACAAAACCGCCCAGTGAACCCAGAGCTTTGCTGAGTGTGCCAATCCGTACCGCAATCCGCGACTCGACCCCCAACAGTTCGGCCGCTCCCCTGCCCTGGTTCCCCAGCAGACCAAACGCATGCGCCTCATCGAGAATAATAGAAGCTCCGTGGGCCTCAGCGAGATCGCATAGCTCGCCCAACTGGGCGACATCACCTTCCATGCTGAAGACGCTGTCGGTCACGATCCATTTGCGTTGGAAGTCGGTCGCCTTCTGTAATTCGACTGCCAGGCGGTCGAGTTCCGTATGACGATAAATCCGCAGCTTGGCGCCACTCAGGCGGCAGCCATCCACCAGGCAGGCGTGATTCATCCGGTCGCAGAAAATCACATCGTCTGATCCGACCAAGGCGGCAATCGTTCCCAGGTTCGCCGCATAGCCGGTGGGAAAGAGCACGGCAGACTCTTCGCCATGAAACCGAGCCAATTCCTCTTCCAGCCGCTGATGCCAGGGGGTCCGCCCGGAAACGAGCGCACTGGCGGTCACGCCGCTGCCCGCAATTTCGGCAGCGTCCCGCATGGCGGCGATAACGCGTGGATCGTGAGCGAGATTGAGATAGTCATTCCCGGCCAAGTTCTTCAGCTTGCGACCGTCGTATTCGCACCACCCGTCGGCCAAGGGAGTCACGCAACGACGGGATCGCCAGAGTCCACCGGTCTTGAGCGGTTCAATAGCGTCGGGTAACCAATCGAGGGGAGCGGACATGACGGATTTCCAATATGTCGCGGGAATCCCACGGATAAAATTGTCTAGGTGAGCCCGGCTCACCTGAGTCTCACTAAATGAGAGCCACGTTGGCAATGAGCCCAGTAGCGACCAGTGCTTCAGCGAGCTCTTGTGCAGTGCCAGACGATGCGACCTGTACCACGACGGTCTCATTGCGGATCACGCGGTTCACGATCGCCAGTGCTTCATTCAAGGGAATGCCCGCCTTCTCGCGAATGGTCTTAATCGCCCGGATGGTATAACAGCCTTCGACCCAGCCAGTAATCACCACACTTGCCATCGCGACTCCTACGTTCCTACACCTTAATATGCACCCAACCGCCGCGGCTGTAGCGGTAGGTTGCCAGGCCGGCCTGGATCGAGTTGTCTACGACCATTCCGGTCCACGCTCCAATCAGCCCCCCTTGCATCGCGATTCCGCACCAGTACGCGAGCGGAACTCGGATGCAGAGGGTGCAGCAAATGGTGAAGAGCATGGGAGTGCGGGTGTCTCCCGCTCCGCGCAATGAGAAAATGTAGACGATGGCCATCACCAGCGGAATTTGAAAGAAGGCCAGAAACCGCAAGGCCGGGACACCGATCTCACGGACTTGGGTGTCCTGGCTCATCACGCTGTAGACCAGATCGGCCCCGAAGTAATAGAACAAGCTCGCGAGAATCGTCAGGCCGCCGCACTGCAGGACAGCCAGGTGTCCGATGCGACGGGCTTGAGCGATGTTGCCGCTGCCCAGCGACTGGCCGATCAATGTTGCAGAGGCAGTCCCCCAGGCCACGGCCGGCAAGTATGTCAGGGCCTCGACCTCCAAGCCGATATAGTGCGCGGCGAACATGGCTTCTCCGAGGTCTCCGTCGGCCAGGTGAGCGACGACCGACAAGAACGTGAAGTGTCCGACCCACTTGCAGGCACTGTCGACTACGGCCGGAATCCCGATTCGCAGGATGCGGGCGACTGACTCCCACTGAAACCATAAGTCTTTGAGATGAATTTGGAGCCCGCTGCGGCCACGGATCAACATGGTCAACATAAGCAGTCCGCCGATGACCCGCGACAACACTGTCCCCCAGACGATGCCGCTCACGCCCCACGGCTCGGAGATGCCCCAACCAAATACCAGGCACGTGGAAATGATCACGTTGAGGACGTTAACGACCAGCATGACCAGCAACGACGAACGCATGTCGCCGACCCCGCGTAACGCGGCTCCGCCGACTAGCGTCAGACTGCTGAAGGGATGGCTGAGTGCATCCAATCGCAGATATTCGACCGAGATCCCATGCGCATCACCCGTCTGATTTTGAAAGGTCGCCAACGCGGGTGCTCCATTCCAGATCAGGCCTAGAGCCAACAGTCCGGTGATCAAGGCCAACGGCACCGCCTGGTTGAACAAGTGGTTGCCCGACTCGCGATCCTCCGCGCCCCACGCTCGGGCGACTAATGCGGTCGCACCGGTTCCGACAAGCGAAAACAACAATGTGGCAGCCCAGCCAACGTACGCGGCGACGCCGACGGCCGCCGTTGCCTGCTTGCTGATTTGTCCGGCCAGAAAGGTATCGAACTGGCCGACACCCAGGATCAGCAGTTGCTCGCCCAGGACCGGCAGGGCTAACCAGAAGAGTTGGCGGCCGAGTCGATTCGAACTGGGATCTGAAGAACTGACATCCGACATGAACATTCTCGGGAGTTGATCTGCTGGTCCGAATGCCGTGCAGGCTCTCGCCGTTCGGATGACTTACGTATGATAGGATCAGGCGGCACCCAATCCGACGCCGCAATCTGAAATTGAGGACAGGCCCCATGCCCACCGTATTTGTGCCGCCGTTGATGCGTACCTTAACAAACGGAGTAGAACGGGTCGAGGTTCAGGGTGCGACAGTCCGCCAGGCCCTGGCGGCCCTGGAGGTGCAATATCCCGGGGTGACGGCGCGGTTGTGCAAAGATCATGAATTGCTGCCCGGCATGGCGGTGGGGATTGACGGCCACCTGAGCACGCTGGGCCTCAGACAAAAAGTCCAACCTAACAGCGAGATTCATTTTCTACCGGCGATTGGTGGAGGGTGATGTAGCCG
>JAQGHS010000784.1 GCA_028291605.1 Planctomycetaceae bacterium
GTATTCGTCAAACACAACTAAGCTCACGACTTCTTGGGTCGAAAGGCCGTAACGACAGCGGGGTTTGTTGTCAGAAACGGTCCTTCGATCAGATCGATGCAATAGGGAATCGCCGGGAATACTGCCATCAAGCATTCGCGGATGGCGCTCGGCTTACCAGGCAGATTGACGATCAGCGACCGGCCGCGAATCCCCGCGATCTGGCGTGACAAGATCGCAGTCGGAACGACTTTCAACGAGACCGCCCGCATTTGCTCGGCAAAACCGTCCAGGATTTTCGCACAGACTGCCGCTGTGGCTTCGGGAGTCACATCGCGTAACGCGGGCCCCGTCCCTCCCGTAGTCACAATCAAGCAGCATTGTTCCTGGTCAGCCAACTCGATCAATGTTTGCTCGATAAGGGCTTGCTCATCGGGAATCAACCGGACCACTGGATCCCACGGACAAGCCAGGATGTCCGTCAGGCACTCCTTCATGGCCGGCCCGCCGAGATCAACGTATTCGCCCCGGCTGGCGCGGTCCGAAACCGTAACGAGGCCGATCCGAATGGGTATGGAATTCATGGATGATGTTTCCGATCTGGAGCGAGCTTTAGCGGTATTCTAACGAAAACACCCCGATCGCCTCTGGGCAACCGGGGTGAAATTCTAGGGAAGACCTGTCCGGGATATCGACCGGAATCAGTCCTTCATGCCGATGCGAGTGTCCGCTCGTTCGATATCCTGCAGGTTGACATGTCGCGTCTTCGTGAATTGCGGCGGACTTTGCTTGAACCGATCTCGATTGGCGACCGCATTAAAGAGGTATAACTCGCCGTCGAAAAAGGCCGCATACTTGGCCGTGCCGGCGATCGCCCGCTCGGTTTCCCACAACGCCACCGGATCACAGCCCAGTAATTGGGGGGCATAACGAGTCGGTTCCGCGAGGAAGTCATCTCGGTCGGCCAGCGAATTGAAGTAGAAGCGGACCCCTTGGAAGTCGGCACCAAACGCTGTCTTGCCTTTGTTCCACTCGCGGGTTCGCCACAGCGTCACCGGGCAGTATCCATCCAGGCCGACGATCAGCTTGGATTTCTTGGGGGCTACGATTTCCTCAGGAACGATTTCGTTGACCTTCGGAGCTGGGTTGTTCTTTTGTGCTAACGCTCTCTCTTCTGCAAGTTTCTTAGCTTCCGCAGCTTTCTTCGCCAACATCACTTCGTCGAATGTTTTCTTCTCGGCGGTTGCCAAAATGGACAGATAGGCGTTTTTGGCTTGGTAACCGACTGATTTGGTCAGCAACTTGCCGCTGGGACTGATTAGCACGTCGGCCGGAATCGAATCGATCCCGTACTTTTCGACGATTTCGGGATGTTGATCGAAATCAATTTTGACCCCGACGACTCGGTCACAGAGAGCCCGTTTGACCTCAGTCGTGTGCAGGACTTCCGCTTCCATTTGTTTGCAAGGGCCACACCAGGAAGCGTGGAAGTGCAGCAAGAGCGGCTTGCCAGCCTGCCGAGCCTCGGTTTGAGCTTCACTGAGGCTATGCCGCCAAAACTTGTCTTTGGCCTTGGCAAACAGCCCGGTCTGGGTCACAAGCAGGACGCCGAGGATCACCCCAGCGGCCCGCAATGAAAAGCGGTCGGAAATCATGTCCAACACCTCGACAGAAGACGTACTGACAACTTGACCTGGTTGGCCCATCCCACCAAGTTTCGCGCGTCGGCGGTAGTGCTTATGAACTACCTGGCTCTCCACATCATCTATGATGCCGGGTCGACCACGCGGTTATTGGGGAAGACGCGATGTCGCATCTCAACCCACCGGGAGAGTTGACCATCATAGCTTTCGCAATCGATTTCTCCAGCGAATGCGGAAAAAAGTCGCCAGACTGCCCAAACATACCCCTTGACGAGGGAGACTTGATTTGCTGAGTGCAACCATTGTTATCGGCGTGCACTGGCCACTGAGTTGGGTCGCGATTCGAAAATTTACGACCGAACGGTTAGCTTGCGAAGCGGATAATCGCGTCTCGCGGGACTGGGGTAGAATCGGGGGTTTGACGAAGAGTCCAGTTTTCCGAGCTGGGATGGGGGCGTTCAGCAGTTTGAGTGCGTAGGACGCGATCCAAACTTCCCTCTACAGGGGCCGCGAGGGGATCGGTTCAATTTCGCTGGCGTGCCAATCGAACTCGGATGAGACGGTTCGACTCTGATTCATTTCGGTGGCCGGTGCATCCAGCGGTGAGATCCCTGCAATCCGTAAAAAGTTGGCCAGCATCAGGTGTCCCCCTTCGGTCAGGACCGATTCGGGGTGAAACTGCACTCCATAGAGTGGCCAGGATTCGTGCTCGAGGGCCATTGGTACGCCATCTGTCGTGCGGGCTACGATGTGCAATGTAGAGGGCAGAGACTCTTCGCGAACAATCAGCGAATGATAGCGCATGGCTCGAAAGGGATTCGCCAACCCAGCCAGGACATTCCGTTGATGATGGGTAATCCAGGCCGTTCTGCCATGGACCGGTTCGAGAGCTCGAACGACTTCCCCCCCCAGTGCCGCGGCCATCGCCTGATGACCAAGACAAACACCCAGCATGGGAATGCGAGCGCCCAACTCGCGGATCACTTCGATACTGATTCCGGCTTCCTGGGGTGTGCAGGGGCCGGGCGAAATGACGATCCCCTGCGGCTGCAGACGCTCAATTTCGGCTACGGTCAGGGCGTCATTGCGTACAACGTGCGTCTCGGCACCGAGCTCTTGCAGATACCGCGCCAGGTTGAAGACGAAGCTGTCGTAGTTGTCCAGCAGCAGGATCATAGTTGATGTTCGCTCCGCCGCGGCCGACGCTGCCAGCGTCTGCATTCCGACGCTGGCAGCGTCGGCCACGGACGTCGGTCCCCTATTTTATCAAACCTGTCCCAGGAGCATGCAATTTCAGCGGATTATTTCGACGATCGGGCTCGTACTGCCCGCCGCCGTCCTGGTACGAACTGCCGTGGTTCCATCTCAACGAGACCCGGGTATACCACGGGGCGTAGTCATTTCCCCAAGTTCCTTGATGCACGTAGCGGCCCTCACCCCCGACCGACTGGCTGCCGCCGACGTAATATCCGGCAGAGTGCTTTTCCCAGGAAGGCTGAGCCCACCGGGCGACGCAGTGCGGGTTACCCGCGCGATAAAAGTTGCCCGAGATCGCGCGCGGGCGAGCGGGAATACCGAGATCTTGCCCGCAGGCGGTGGCGACCGTCAGGACTGCGCAGGTCAAGGCGACAGCGGCTCGTCGCCAATGACGCATCCAGTTTGCATGAGCGAACATCACGGAATCCATTCGTCGTGAGAATTGTCACTTGGTAGCCCGGCTAGTGAGCGGCACGGCGCTAGCCGCCGGTTTTTTGTCGAAACTGACACACAGCACCGGTGGCTAGCGCCATTCCGCTCACCAACTGAGTGTTAAC
>JAQGHS010000497.1 GCA_028291605.1 Planctomycetaceae bacterium
CCGTCGCGCCCGGGCCGATCGCCGGCGCGAGCTCGGTACCGTGACGACGTCGGGACCTGGTTGACCCGCGGCCCCTGGTTGAATCGGCCGGCCGGAGTGATCGGCAGCGCCGGACCCATCGACCAGGTAGCCCGGATCCGGACCGAGCTGCCGGCGCGAGCTCGGTACCGTAACGACGTCGGGACCTGGTCGACCTGCAGCCCCTGGTTGAATCGGCCGGCCGGAGTGATCGGCAGCGCCGGGTCCATCGACCAGATTGCCGGATTCGGACCGAGTTGCCGGCAGCCGCGGCCGTCGCGCCAGGGCCGGTCGCCGGCGCGAGATCGGTACCGTGACGGCGCGCGGAATCGCGACTTAAACGGGTTCCGAATTGGAGGGCGGATTGCGGCGTTTTGCCCGCCGTGGGCCGGTCGCTATTTCCCACTCGGCAAGTCTAGCTTCCGCGACCAGCAACTCACCTTTCAGGACGGTGAGTTTGCCATCCTTGATAAGTCGGCGACCTTCAATCAGTTTTTGGCTGAGTTTTGATGCGGCATCGGACATGTGGATCTCCTGACAGGGGACGGAGATGGCAGATGAAATTAACGCGAGAATCTACGGCAGCCGCGGCGATGGGATGAGCGAAGAGTTCCTTACCATCCCCCTTCAGGAGTTTCCTCGCCATCGTCAATACAGCCAGCCGGCACATGGTCTGCGAAGTGTTCGCGTCGAATCATTTCGAGACGTTCCAGGGCCTGGTTGAAAGCTCTCTGGCAGTACGGCCCGCTCAGTCCAACGGACTCGCCGATTTCTCTGAATGACCAGTCCCAGACCATCTTCATTCTGTAGATCACCAATAGCCTTCTGCCTTTCGGAAACCTCTTAAGAAACGCTCGATCGACTTCTGCCTGAAAGTCCAGATCCGAGCGATGCATGTTCAACTTCTCGCCGGTGGAGCTCGCAATACTCATTGGCCCGACCTTTCATGTAACTTCGCCCCGAATCGTCCAATCGAGACACACGCGTTTTCCTCGAGCCCAGCTGGCCCGCCTGCAAACCCTCAATTTCCCTTGAGAGATCTTAGCCCGCGAATGGACGGGTCTCTACAAGACTGCAGGGTCTCACGGTGAGACGCGCGAATTCCGTTGACCGTGGTACCGGGATTCGAGAACGTGATTGAAATGCACGATTACCCCTTCCTTGGGATAGGGCGATCAGATTCGCCGCGGGCTGGAATTGAGCATATCTTGCGATACGGCCGCAATTGTGTGAAGCCCGTTCCGCCGGGTTGCTCGGCAATGAAGGGATAACTGATTTGAGTTATCTCTTCATCAAAAACCAACGATATGGCCACCACGGACCAGGCGAGCGGCTTGACCGGAAGTCGGCCGCGATCGCCCGACCGAGCGTTTTCGCGATTTCCTTGGGTTTTGGCGAGATTGTAGGGGCACCGGAAGAAGAAGAAGCGCTTTTTTTTTTCGCAATCCGATGGGAATGTTGCGATGAATTAACCGCGCGCTAGGGGTACCCCCCGGGGAGGACCCATGGATTGAAAGGGGGGCAGACTGTGGCCGGAAGCCACCGAATTTCGTAGAGTTCCGGCGCTTTGGCAGGCGACTATTTCTTGAGAAATACCTTGGTCGCTCTCTGGTCCTAACCCGCTACCAGACTCGCGTTGACCGCAATTGTGTCCAGTGTGATAATTCTGCCGCTGGACTTGATCGTGCGATTGGTCTGGTTTCCTGGGACACAGGCCGCGAACTAACTCGCGGCCTGTGTCTTTTACTACAGGAAAGCCCCCGCCTCAGTCGCTCGCTTCATGTGCTCATCGTGCAGCTTCTCCGCCGCGACAATCTGTTCTTCCAGGCTTGAGATTTCCGCTTTTGAATTCTCGATCGAAATGTTGTAATCCGAAATCGCTTTGCTCGCGTCATCGGGACCTAATCGATCGTCACCGCGCTCCGATCCCAACGGAATTCTAGCCAAGGATGTCAGATCATTTCTGATTTTGCTGATCGATCCTTCCGAACTTGTGATGTCGTTTTCGGCCCCTACTTTGCGACGTCGCAGCTCTGCGAGACTGGCTTCGGAAGTTCTGACTGCCGCGATCAAATCGGGGTGCGAGGATTCGAGCAGAGTCGCTCGATTCTCTCGGACCTGCCGGCGTCTCTTTCGAACCTGATTAATCTGCACTGCGAGCGCATCGTACGATTGGTGAAATGCTTTCAGGTATTCGTCTTTTAATCGCACCAATTCGTCCTGTTCTGCGGACAATTGAGACAGTGGCACCGATTCCCGAGAGAGCTCATCTATCGCCTTCAGGATACGTCGCCGATCCAAATACGTTTCGGCGGCGGCCTTGAGCTGCGCGATCGTTTTTCCAATGCGATCCAGCTTCGCCAATGTCTCTTCCGGGTCGAGATCGTTCCGCTGCCTCGCGACTGCCTCAACCAGTTCGATCCATTCAGTCCGATGCGAGGCCTCGGATTGAGTCACAGTCGTTTCGAGTTTTTCAAAAAATGAGCTCATGAAAGGCCTTTGTTGGAATCCAAGTGCCCCCGGGGGAAACCATCCCCCGGGGGAAGAATGTAGCAAGTCTGTACGCAATCCTTGAGATCGCGAACCTGGTCGCATTAGCGGGCGCCGCGATAGTCTTCCGGCTGCCTCTTGAAGTCAGCAACAAACGCGGTGTATTCACCACCAAACTCGGCTTTCAAACTCGCGCTGGAATCCCAAAGCGCCTTCGCCTCAGCTTCCAATGTTGCAGGCGTAGCCGCGGCCGTCCCAGCCGCTGCGGCCGTGCCGGCTTGAGGTGCGGCCAGCGATTGAGCCGTGACGCTGCGATCGCGAATGGCTTTCTCGATCACATTCAAATTCCCTCCAGACGCTCTGACCACATCGATCAGGCGAGAGTCATTGGCCGCGAGCGCCTCTTGTTGAACCAATGCCACGGCGTCGGGACTTGATAACTTCATTTCAGCAGCAGTCAAAATCGGGAGTTCTATTCTTGCGCTTGACTGATCGGCCGCGCGCTCCCACTCGTGGCTGTTTGCTTGATTGATAGGACTGTTTCCCATTTGTGAAACTCTTTCGTAACAGGGTTTGAGGGCAGAGGTCACACTGACCGCGTATGCCCGGATGGACCTGATTGGCTGCCGTGGAACTTCCGTCGGCATCCAAACTCTGACTTGATCGTGTTAGCCGCCCCCCCTCGAATCGGTGCTGTCCGCGGCGATCTGAGAGGCGTTGCAAATTGCCGAATTGACCATTCGCACAATGGAGACGCGGTCGTGTGGCGTAAGAAGAGGCCAGGCGGCGACGAAGTCTGCCAACTGCTGGCGGGAGAGAGCCGGGGACAAGACAGACGATGCGTCTGATGTGACTGCACCGGATTTTGCAGCGCTCGGAATGGTCGAATTCCGTAAAACACTACCTGTAGAACCACTTACGGCGATTTGTTCTGGGCCTGTATCGCCCATTCTCAAAGCTCTATCTCATAATAACTTACGCAACAAATCTGTTTGTGTAGTTACAGGTGTGTCATTCACTGCGTTGAAAACGGCGGTGTTCTGCCGATCGAGGCACTCCGTCACCGGCGAGGTGAGAATTGCCTCTCCCGGACGCCACGTCCCCATGATTGCCGAATCCAACCCAACGATGTGGCATTATGAGTCCGTCGTTAATGTACAGACGCCAGCAGCTCAAAAACCTCGCCTACGGTATCGCTTGTAGGTTCGCGTCCCGGAATAACGACATCGATGGCTATTGGGCCCTCGGACTTCTCTACTCTGCAGCAGACGCCGCAGCCACCCACACTGTTCGCTTCGACTTGGTGTCAGAAACAGCGGCGCCCTCGTTCAAGTATTCAACGAAGGTCCTGACTCAATTCGGGCAGTACCTACAGGACCGGCTAGCCAAGCTGGATCTCGAGGGTTACGTTTTTGCCGCTACTATCGACATCGAGTTCAACATTGAGCCACAGCCGAACCATGCGATGTGCAGAACCACATGGGGTGATCCGTTCCGTTGCTGCGTAACACTGACCGATGACCTCGGCCGAGATTACACAGGCACAATCCGCGGGTGGTGCGGCAAGCATGACACAACGAGGGAACGCAGAAGTACTCGCGGTTATGCGTCATAACAAATCGCAAAAACAAAGGTATCAGGAACCAAATACAGTTTGCGGTTCCAGGCACTCTTGTTTTCCAATCCATCAGAACGAGGTGGTACGGTGGGTTTATGTCCCTGTTGCAAAGAATACGGCGACGTTTGGGAAGTCGTTTTTAGAAGTCTGAACGATCGTCGGGGCGTCATGTGCTTCGAATGCGACACTGTGTGGGATTCGATTGCTGATGCCCCCGATCCTGCCTATTCAGATTTTGAGACGTTGATGAAAGAGCATGGATTCGTGGCTGATTGGAAACTGGCGACGAAGTTGCGGCAAGTCTCGCAAACTCCACCGGAAGCTTCTTCGCCAACCTCTTCTTGAACAAGACAAAGGTGCCAGGAACCGAAAACTGTGTTTTTACAAATCTTCTTTCTTGTGCATTCTACGGCGCACCACAATGATCATCACCAGCGCTAGAATCGTCGTCAGGTTAATATACAGCCATAGAAATGAACGCCCGGGAATCCGTTCTGGTGGAATTTCTGCTTTTGGTACTTCCACTGGGGAAGGCCTGTTGGGCTCGGTTATTGTTATTGGATCAACGCGGTTATCATGGACGGTCAAGCTCTCATTGCGATTCGCGCTGACAGTTTTTCGGCAGAGCTCGTAAAGCTCGTCGTCGAAGGTTTCTGCGAGTTTGGAAAATGTGAGGCGATGCGGTCCAAATGGGAGCCGACGCGATTCCTCTCCGTCGAGTGCCCCCAGATAGTTGATTTCGGCTGCGGTCGGAATGCAGCGTGACCCGAACCAGGTTGTCCCGCTGTTTCGCATTTCGGCCAGCTTCCGATCCGGAAATGCGTCGGAGTAAAACTCCGCTCTTCGCACCATCCATGCCGCAGCCGGGTCGAGTTCAAGCCGCCAACGGCCACTCAATCCTTCGTCCTTGCTCCCCAACGCATCAATCGAAATTCGCTGATCGGGCCCCTTTTCCTCTTGTTTGATCTTGTCAATATGCTCCGAGAAAAAGCGACCTAACGACAAGAGTACCACCTTTCTCAGTAAGTTCATTTCCTTCGGACCGAAAAGGGACGAGTTATACATGGTGCCGATCTCAGTCATTTTGCCGCCTGCACTTAGCATGAACACGCGATCTTCATAATGACGCCCGGAAAGGTCCGAGCCCCAATACCCCCATTCTTTGTTCCGGATGATGAAGCGCATATTCCCTTCAGCGTCCGCGTCGTCAGGCCGATACCGTGGGGCTTCGTGTTTCGTGACTGTCATCACGTATCCCACACGCTCACCGGCCAATGTCAGTTTCCAGTTCCGAGTCGCTTGGATGGATTCGAAGGTGACTAAGCTCATGATCTCGGGTGCCTGAATCGTTCCTGAAACGGTAAACCCGGATGCGAAAACCGAGTCAAATGCTTTCAGCTTGTCTAAGCTCGTATCCCCACTCGGGACATCCTGTGAAAAAACCGGTGCGCTCCAACTTAATAGGCTCACAATGAGCAGGCAAACTGGAACCATTGTAGAATTCATTAAACGTTCATCCGGCTAGAGAGCTCTTCCGAGAAAACAAAGGTGTCAGGGGTGAAAACAAAGGTGCCAGGAACCAAATGCAGTTTACGGTTCCTGACACCTTTGTTTGCTCGCAAATGCAGTTTACGGTTCCTGACACCTTTGTTTGCTCGCCACCCTGTGGAATCGAGCTAGTCCAGTGTAGCCGTCATTCAAATCTGATCACGAGGCGTTTGACTTGTTCCGGTTCGCCATCTTTCAGGGGTTCCTGACGGTACTCCAGAAATGGCAATTCATCGTCGCGATTGAGTACGTAGGTGGCGTCGGTGTGCACGAGAAACCTCAGCGACCCTGGTTTGATGGCACGGTCCGAATAATACTTACCGAAGTCGGGGAGCGAATACGGAGTTCGACTGATCCGACGTCTAACAAGACGGTCTCTGATACCGGCCGGCGACATAGATCGGAGCCTGATGGGTGATGTCACAACTCTCGCTTGCCCCTCCGGGACGATATTGTACCTCGTCCGTTCCTGACGGATTATATCTCGGTAATAACGGAGGTCCGGCGAATCGGAGATCTCAATCTCGAACGCGACGCCATTCTTCGCGGAGATTTTCAAGTCGGTGAACGCGACTCGCCGGTCCGCCCCATAGTGCCGAAGGAGTCCGGCACTACCGATCACCAATAGAAGGATAACCACTCCGGAACAAGCCATCCAAAACTGACTTCGTACGCGGCGCGACGAACCTTCGCTGGGCATCGGTGCTTGTTCAGTCATGCTAGGCCAAGATCTTCCCGGTGAACTCAGTTGCGTTGCCCCTCCAGCTTTTCCAATCAAGACCAGATCGTTGTTAGTAGCTCCACCACTCGTAGTACGGCATGTAGATGTCTCGAACACCCGGCGCGTACTGATACAGTTGAACCAGAGGCGAGTAAAAGGAATAAAACACCGTTGCGATCAAGGAGTCACCGTCAACTCTCGACCACTCAAGTGCCCAACCGACCGGCCCTAGACTGAGCGGATACGCCACGAGCAAGATCAGCCCGGCGAGCGTCCACCAGTACCACGGGATTGGTTTTCGGTTTGATTCCGTAGATTGCACCTTTTGCTCCGTGACCTCAATTCAAATGTCCTCAAAACACCAATCGAATAGTTTTTGGACAATCGCTGGGCAGGAAAGATAGGCCTCGCCTAAGGGATTCGCTGCATGGAAAGCATTCCACGGCGCAATTGCAGCACTGCAAATGTGGGGCAAAAAGGTCGCGAGGAAACCACTCGCGACAAACACCGTTACTTTGGCAGCAACCCGCAAGCACCAGGAGCGAGATTTTCGCTTTACTTCCATGATGGCCATTCTCCCGCGAACGGTCTGAACACCGGTAGGATACGCGGGCTGGCTCTTCGCTGCAATTACAGCATCGTCAGTTCGTCAGCAGGAATCGGCTTGTCCAGTTCGAGCGTGGACTTAGGGAACTCGCTCATGGGAATGCCGTTAGCGCTGGCATTCATGCTGGCGATTTCGCCCGCGCCCCAAATGACGGCGGCGATAATCACGCACTCAACACCGATGGAAATTGCCAAAGAGAATAGCGGAGCGACTAACTTGACCATGATCGGGTATCCAGACGAAACGGAGCGCACTCGAGCACTAGCGCGAGAAGGTAGCGGGGGTGGGATGCGGAGTTAACGAAAATTGGTGGGCGGGTTGTATCGGGGCAGGGGCGTTTGGTTTCTGCTCACGTTGACCACGGTCCAGGATTGGTGTCCGGAAGGGTTGTGTGAGGCGGTACGGCGTGACGGTCGGTGGGCAAACTGGCGGTGGGCAGGCAGGCATAATGTCCTGATCCGCGCCGATCGTTCCTCAAGTAGGCACGATGGGCGGAAAAGACAAAAATGAGTATAACGGCCCCAAAGTGGTTGACAAGCGGTACTGCTCTTCGGGTGGCCGAAAAAGATCGCTTCAGATGGTGGAAGCCACCGCTTCGAACCCTGCACCACCCACTCTCAAAGCCTTGTAAAATAATACCTTAAGGCGACTCGAGATCTGCGCCAAAATCTCGGGGAATTCCTGCCGGAAAATCGGCAGGAACCATCTTGACGCATCGACTTTCGTAAAAAAACAGGGAAAAGCAAAAGCGTCAGCAACCGGAAACTGTACTTGGATCCGGACTTCCACACGTTGACACAGGGCATCCCTACCACCGAATTGTTATAGTCAAAGTATGACAGTTCATATTGAGTTTTTCGGCATCCCACGGACACGCGCC
>JAQGHS010000534.1 GCA_028291605.1 Planctomycetaceae bacterium
CGCGGACTGGTCTCCTGGCTGGCGATTGCCAGTTGGACCTATCCGCTCTTCGGCATTACCGCCGGGTTGATCAGCGCAGTGGTCTTGTTCCGTTTTCGTGACCGACGGGGCTCCGATGTGGAAAGCCAGGTTCGCTGATGATCTACGTTGGAATCGATGATACGGATACGCTCGAAACACCCGGTACCAACCAACTGGCAAAAGTTCTGATCGCGGAGGTCGCCGCCGATTTTCGTTGCCATTTGATCCTGCGTCACCAACTGTTTTCAGACCCTCGAGTCCACTTCACCAGCAAGAATGGTTCGGCATCGATCTGGCTCGAACCGCGCCGTGAGGATTCCCCCGCGCTGCCCGAATTGATCGGCACGCTGCGCCGCCGCATGCTGGAATGGTACGTCCCGGGGAGCGATCCTGGACTCTGTGCGACCCTCGAAGTTCCTGACGAAGTGATTACTTACGGCCAGCGCTGCAAGTGCGAACTGATGAACCAGGAGATGGCCCGCGTCCTGGCCGCCAAACATGGGATCTACCTGGAAGGATTGGGTGGCACCGAAGGTGGCGTCATCGGATCTCTCGCGGCGATCGGACTGGCGGCGGGAGGCGACGATGGGCGAGTCGTCGTGCTGGGAGACTACCCCGACGATCTGGAAGGACCGACGCCGGTTTCGCTGGTGAGAGACCGCGGAATCTACGTCCGCAATCTGGCCACCGGCGAAGAAATCACCACTGGAACCGTGGATGTCTGCAAACATCTGCGGCCCAATTACCGGCAACGACAGGTCGTGTTGTTTGCCGAGCCGGTGTCAGATGGCTTCTGGCAGGGTGTCAGATTGCTGTAAGGCAATACGACCGCAAAACGACCGTAGGATGGCCGCCCCGGCCGTCTGAGCCTGTAACAACCGGCTTCGCAGTCGACAATTGCCCCTCGAATGTCGCGAAGCGACCAGGAATACAAGCTCGAAGCGCAAGCGAATGCATTTCTCTCGAACGAAGCGACGGAATGCACTCGCTTGCGCTTCGAGCTTGTATTGCGTCGAACGTTACGGGCTCAGACGGCCGAGGCGGCCGTCCTACGCGCTCGCTCGCACTCGCACTCGCGTTACAAATACCCGGCCTTCTTCAACTCGGCCAACACGGCAAACGTGCCGACCATCCAGAAGAAGATGCCTGACGTGAGCAGGCTGATCTTCATGAACCAGCCCGGCCGCAATTGCTTGGGCAACAACACGTGATTCAACCATAATGTGTGCCAGCAACTGAAGCCCAACGCAAAGTTGTAGATCGACGTTGCAATCAACAGCAGGGCAGTCGGCTTGGCGAGACTCAGCATGATGATGCCGAAAATGCCGTAGATCGTCAGCACGCCGAAGTAGACGTAGCGAATCGCATGGCTTTCCATCTTTCGCAGGATGGAACTGGACGTCCAGAAGACGTCGACCCAGCGGCGAACGAATCCGTCAATCGTGCTGGCCATCGTCGGGATGAGCACCAGGCAGCCGCAGACAAGCGTCAGGCCCCAGAAGATCAGACCCAGTTGTCCGCCAGCGTATGCATAGACTCCGTCGGCCGTCATGCAGGCTGTTTGATATTCATTCTCGGTCTGGTATCCGCGCTTCAAGAACAGGACCGACAGCATGCTCGGCAAACCGACGCCGAAGAAACAGGCCGGAGCCCACAGCGTGAGCTGATCGCGCACGATATGCCGATACCAACGCTTCCAGCGCGGTAAAGATTCCTCGGTCACGACAAATACGGTTCCCTCATGGGATAACTGCAGATTGTGACCTCCCACCACGCTGGGAATGGCTCCGACGTGATGTCCCATCCCCCAGCCTTGATCGCGGGTGTAATTGCTGATGGGAGTATTGGACAAACCCCCTTGGCCCGAGATCCCGACCAGAGCAGACAAGAATCCAATCATCGCCAGATCGATCAGCGGGAAACTTCCACCGGCCAGCGATTGGAAGATGTTTTCCAGATTGTCGCCGTCGCACGTCTTATCGCCGTCGAAGTCGATGAATTTCGGGGGCTTTTCCGATTCGAAGTCGATCGGAATGACCTTCTCCGCCGTTCCGTCACAGTCGGCATCCACGGTGATGGACGCGTCCGGCTTGCCATCGAGGTCCAGGTCGGGCCACCAGCGAGTGATGTCGCCACCGGCCTTATTCTTACGAGGAACTTTGACGAAATGCTCGGGCTTGCCATCACCGGTGAAGTCGGGCCAGGCGTCGGTGCTCCCGTTGCCATCGCTATCGATGATCGGTTCGCGGTTGATTTCCGGTTCAACTTGATCGAGGTGTCCGTCCTTGTCCCAGTCCTCGCCAGCGTCGAGCACGTGGTTGTGGTTAAAGTCTTCGGCCCGCTTGATGGGCACATTGCCGATCTTGAAGAACCCTCCCCCAATTTCGATCCAGGTATTGATGTTGGAATAACAGCAGGCCAGCACCAACAGAAAACCCATCACGACGACAATCTTGACCGACATGATGAACTTCAGAGCGTTATAGATCTTGCCGCCGAAGATCAACGGAATGAAGCACACCAGGAAGATAAAGTAGGACAAATTCTGCAGCAGAGGTTGATCGGCCGGAAACTGGCTGGGATTGGGAATTCGCTGGAGATACAACGCCGCACACGGTGTCGCGGCACTGGCGGCGAGGTACGGGAAAATCGCGCCGATATCCAACAGCAGATAGACGCCCAGCCAGAAGCGCGGCCCGGGCAACGTGCGGAATTTTCCGGTGAAGATGGGC
>JAQGHS010000539.1 GCA_028291605.1 Planctomycetaceae bacterium
ATCTTTTACCAGCAAATTTATGGCTTCAGTGACGGACACATTCCGTTCAACCTCGAAACCCGCCTGAATGGCGGTGATCACTCGAATCTCCTCACGCGGCCGGAACTCGATACGCTCTTGAAGAAGGATCCTGTCGAGGGCCCCTACCAGCAGCGATTCCGGGATGTCCTCGCCCTGCGGCCTGCGAATTTCGAACCCCAGCCCGGACAACCGGCAGCATCAAAATGGCGAGACCGCGGAGACATCAAGTTCAACCATGCCGCACACCTCGTGACGAAAGGGGTCAAGGACAAGGACGGGAAGACCGTCGATCTATCGAACAACTGCCAGTCCTGCCACGTCCCCGATCCCTCGGGACGCTACATGCTGCCGATTCAGCACGAGCAACATTGTGCTCAATGCCACCCCCTGCTGTACGACAATCAAAACTATCCGGGCGATGTCGTCCCTCACGCCCTGCCGGAAATCGTCCGCGGATACATGTCGCAAAAATACACGCTGACGGTGCTGGATAAGAAGAAAGAACTGCTCGTCGAATCGCAGTCGCCACGACCATTTCCCGGCCAGCCCGATCGCAATCCGTTAACTGCCGAGCAGGTCCAAAAGATCAAGAAAGCGGTCACGGACGGAGAACAGTTCGCTCGATCATTTGTGGTCGTCGACACGATTCCCGAAGCCGAACAGCTGGTCGAGGACAAAACGCGCGTCGTGAAGAGCCGCGGCGGATGCAAGTTATGCCATACGGTCTCTGACACGGCCGAAGATGGTACCTGGACCGTCAATCCACCCGACATCCCCAACCGCTGGTTCCCACACAGCCGATTCGGTCATACCGCGCACCGGATGCTGGGTTGTACCGAATGTCACCACAAAGTCTCCGCCAGCCGTGACACGGCCGACGTCCTGATGCCCAAGATGTCCGATTGCCGCATCTGTCACATCTCGGAGAATGCGTCTCCTCGCAAAATGCAATCCAAAGGATCACCCGCCCACGACCTGCAATCCAGTTGCGTGCTGTGCCACACGTACCATCGTCACACACCCGAGCAGCCGTCTGGGCAGTTCAACAAGCACCTGACCGGAGAACCGGAGGTCGAACCAGCCGGGGAGTTGGAAAGTGCTGGCAAAGATAGTCGTTGATCGCTCCGCGATCATAACGCGAGCGCACGATCGAGCTAATACTACTGAAGATATTCGTTCGTACCCCAGACGCCCGAGCTTACAGCATTTGATCGCGAAGCGACCAGCGAGACTCTACGAGCGAAGTTCGAAGGTCATGCATAGTCGTTCGTGCGCCCGCGTTTCGATCGCGGAGCGATCAACGACTTTCCATGCACAGTCGCCGCGAGCGCAATATGTTTCGCCTGGGCTGGGTCTGTCTGCGGGAAGTCGCGGCGAAAATGTACGCCACGGCTTTCCTTGCGGCTGAGTGCCCCTGCGACCATCAAGCGTGAAACCAGCAATAAGTTCTGCAGTTCCCATCCGGACGGGAGTGAGAATTCACAGGGCGAAACGTACCGGTCCCAGAACTCCAGATTCCGGGCCGCTTCTTCCAGTCCTTCGTGATCGCGTTCGATGCCCACATTGCGCCCCATTTCGCTGGCCAGCGAATTGCGCACGTCGAGCAAATTCAGATCGGCTCCCGAACGACCCGCGACCAGGCAATCGCTGCTCACCGAAGGGGCCCGGAAATCATCTGAAGTCTCCAGTGCCTGCTGCAGGGCGCCGCGGCCACAATGCTCGCCATAAACCAGGCCTTCGAGCAAACTGTTCGACGCCAGTCGGTTCGCGCCATGCAGGCCGCTGGAGGTAACCTCCCCCGCAGCCCATAAGCCCGGCAGGGACGTGCGGCCCTGCATGTCGACTTCGACACCACCCACCATGTAATGGGCACCCGGCCGAACGGGAATGCGGTCCTTGGTGATATCGATGCCGAACTCGGCACACACGGCTCCAATGTGCGGAAACCGTTCGCGGATCATGGTTGAAGGGAGATGCGACAAGTCGAGATAGACACACGGATGTTTGGTTTTTGCCATCTGGGACGTGATGGCCCGGCTGACGATATCACGCGGCGCCAATTCCTTAGCGTCATCATAATCGCCCATAAACCGATACCCGTGGACGTCGCGCAGAAAGCCCCCTTCACCGCGGACGGCCTCGGAAATCAGATGTCGCGAACTACCGGCGATGTAGAGCACCGTCGGATGAAACTGCATGAATTCCATGTCGCGCAGGATGGCGCCCGCGCGGAAGGCGAGGGCGTGACCATCGCCCGTGGCGATCTTGGGGTTCGTCGTTTCCCGGAAGACCTGGCCCGCTCCACCAGTCGCCAGAATCGTTTGCTTGGCCCAGACAAACGTCCGCCCATGCCGTGGATTCCACACCAGGGCCCCGCGACAGACGCCTTCATGAATCAGCAAATCGATCGTGAAAGTCTCTTCCCAGATCTGTGCCGTCGGCGACTGCTGAATGCGTTCAATGAGTGCCCGCATCACCTCTTTGCCGGTGGCATCACCCAGGGCGTGCACGATTCGGCGATGGCTGTGCCCCCCTTCTTTTGTAAGGGCGATCTGGCCGTTTTCTTCATCGAAGTGAGTGCCGAAATCGACCAGTTGCTGGATCTGTTCCGCGGCATCACCGACGACCATTTCGACTACGGCCGGATCACACAGCCCTTTGCCGGCGGCCATCGTGTCGGCGAAGTGATTGGCGATGTCATCCAACGGATCGAGGACACCAGCAATGCCACCCTGAGCCCACGCACTGTTCGACAGTTGCAGGACATCCTTGGTGAT
>JAQGHS010000617.1 GCA_028291605.1 Planctomycetaceae bacterium
TCTCCGTCGAGCGTCTGGGAACAACTGTTCCCACGTGGTTCTAAGGCAGTAGAGACACCTGAAGTTTACCACAGGTTCGCCTTTTGTCGCGGGATAGGCATCCTGCCTGTCAATCGCGCAGCGACAAAGCGATGAACCAAGATGCTGTGCCGAGCAAAGTGGCGATCGTAGGTTGAATGGACTTCGGGTTTGTCACTGGAGGTGACAAATGACAGGCAGGATGCCTATCCCACCGGGAAGAATCCCGCCGCTTATCGCAGGAAGCCGACGTAGAAGCTAAACATCCGCAACTGGTCACTGTCCTGCTTGGCGATCGGGAAGCCTAAGTCGAGGGCGATCGGCATCGGACCCATGGCGGGAATCGTGACACGCAAGCCGAAACCGGCGGTGGCTCGGAAGTCGTGGAAGGCGACTGTGTCCTCAACCGTACCGAAGTCGGTGAACACCACGCCGCGGACGGCCTCCGAAGCTGTCAGCGGGAAGATGTATTCGGCGCTGCCCAAGGCCAGCCATTGACCACCGACGCCGACTCCATTCTGTACCGGCGTCACACCGCGGAACTGGAAGCCGCGGAAGCTCGAAAAACCGCCGGCAAACAGGCGTTCGTAAATCGGCGTGTCGTTGCCGGTGTAAGACATCTGGGCATTGAGTGCCAGGATATGCCGGCCCTCTCCGTCGGGTCGTTGATACATCGTGCGGTACTGACGGGCGGTCAGGTCGACGCGGGGATAACTGAAGTCGCCAAACGCCTGCTCATAGGCCGCTTCCAGATAGTGACCTTCGGTCGGCAGAAAGGCACTGTCGCGGGTGTCATGAATCATTCCCACGCGGGCGGTCGACAGCAGGCTGTGCCCCAGTGATTGGGTCAGCAGGGCGGGCGAGTTGCTGGGAGCACCGTACAAGTCCACATCTTCCAGCCGGAGCGAAAACTGTCCGGAGAGAAAATTGCTGAATTGCCGGCCGAGGGTCACCTTGCCGCCGGTCCGAGTTTCGTTCCAGAACTGGAAGATGCGTGTGTAGTAGAACGCACTGGTACTGAGGCTGAAGTTCGTGTCGAGGAAGAACGGATCTCGCCAACTGGCCATGTAACGGCTGACCTGATTACCGGGAACCGCTTCCAATCGGAACTGTTGACCGCCACCGCGGAAGGCGGTGCCGTTCATAATGTCGCGGAAGCTGGTCGGTACGCGGGTGATATCGAAGTTGGATTCATCGATAATTGCATTTCCCAGGAAACCGGCATCACTATTGATACCGACACCGAAGCTGATGCGGCCGGTTTGGGTTTCGGTCACTTGAGGAAACAGATCGACCCACCCCGGTGCGTCGGGCGAAGGATACGCGTTGGGATTCCCATAAGGATCGCCCTGAGGCGAGTTATTGAACAGGGGATTCTGAGCGGGGCGGCCCAAGTCCAGCGCGGGGCCTTGGGCGCGGATAATGGTTTCTTCTTCTGCCGACTCTTCCTCTGGTTCCTGCTGCCCGTCGACGGGCTCATTGAATAAACGCTGCAGCGTCTCGCGAGTATGCAGCCGCGATTGCAAGTCGTCGTAGGCCTCTTGTTCCGGGTCTTTCACCGGTTTTGCCGGCGTGTCTCGCTCGAAGATGGGGAACGGGTAGTCGGAAGACACTGGTTTCGAAGTACGGCGTACCGGATTCTCGCCATTCGCATTGTTGGGTTTCTCATCTTCGTCGTACCCTTGACCACGCGACGCAATCGAGTTTGAACTGGGGCGGCTGCCCATATTCAGTACGGGACGGATATCGATCTTCGGGGCCGTTCCCGCTTGAACGTTGCTGTCGAAAATCCCGATGCCTTGGATGCGGCGGCGGCTTTTGTCGATCAGCTTCTTGTTCGCGAGGTCACCCGGGGCCACGAACATCGAGTTCAAGACGACGGTGTCTTTGGTGTGCGATGTGGAACCGCTGCCGCCGTTGATAATGGGATCGATGCGACGGACGCGATAGACCTTGTCTTCATCAATCCGATAACGGACGTCGACCACTCCCGGGCGATCCGGCGCAAAGATTGGTGTGGCGCTCACTTCGGCAAATAGACGCCCCATTTCCCCGTATTTGCCCGTCATGCCATCGACGTCGCGATTCAGTTTGTCGGCGTTGAAGTAATCTTTCTCCGCCAGGGTGAAGTCCTTGCGGAGCGTGTCGGTCGACAGGACCTGGTTGCCCTGCACCATAATCTCGCCGACTTTGAAGCGCGTCCCTTCGACGATCGAGTACTTCATTTTGACGGAGGATTTGTCGGCGCTGAATTCCGGTTTGGCGGAGATCTTCACATCGAAGAACCCGAGCTTGTTGTAGTAATCGCGAAGAGCAGCGACATCATCGGTCAGGTCGGACGGGTTATACTTACCCCCGATATAGGGGATGATCCGAATGGATGTCTTGAGCTTCGTCGTCAGCAGGCTGGCACTGAAGAAGGAATTGCCTTCGAATTCGCGACCCGTAACAACGGTCTTGGCACCTTCATCGATTCGGAAGATCGCTTCACGATCATCATCCGATTGGCCCTTTTCCAGTGTCACTGTGGCGAAATGATAGCCCTTCTCAACGTAGTAACGCTCAATGCCTTTGACCGCATCTTTGTTGGATTGCGCGCTGAAGGCTCCGCCCTTGCGCAGACCGGTGACCCCTTCGAGATAACGGGTCTTGATTTTTTTGTTACCGATGTAGGTGATGTTTTCGAGGATCGGGCGCTCGAAGACGCGAAACACCAGAATGATCCCGTCATCGGTCTTCCGATAGATGGGCGTCACTTCGGTGAACCAGCGGGTTTCAAACAAGGCCCGGACGTCGTCTCGCACACCTTTGGCAGTGGCCGGGCGTCCGCGGCGGGTCTTAATGATCTTCAAAATGCTGGCGTCGGGAATGGAGATATTCCCTTCGACCATGATCTTGGAAATCGGAGTTCCCGATTCCGCCTCTTGAGGGCTCGTGATCACTTCCCAGGGTTCTGGGTTTTCTTCACCAAAGACAGGACGTTTGGGGGCATTGCGTTGCCGTGCCTCATTGGCATTGGAATCGGCCTCGTCCGGCTGTGCGAAGGCGACCGATCTCCAGCCCAGAGGCGGAGCCGCACACCACATCAGCCCGGTCAGCGCCAATGCCAATCCCCACCAGCCAGAACGGACGCCCGTTCGGGGGTGAATCACGGCAGGCTCGCGGGTGTCATTGGGGACACCAATCATAAGCTCTGTGGGGGATTGAGGTTTGTGGAAAACGGGATGGTGGGCGAACGCCCGACGACGGTCATTCTCTGGTGGGTTGGGTCTGTCTGCTGGCCGAAAGTTTTTTAATGGCAGGTAACAACCGGGCCGAATCTTGCCGAAATCCAGGTCTGATACCCCAGATTTCCTCAAGATTCTGTTGATCCAACTCACCCCCCGGCGGTCCGAGGGGCGGTAGGAATAACCGAATCTTAAGATCTCAGCAAGACGAGTTCTTTAGCATACGCATGGGGTTGGGATGAGATAGGTCGAATGGCGCAGGGAGGGAATGACGAATGTCGAAATCCGAATGACGAAAGAATGACAAATGACCAAATCCCAATGATCAAGGCGCCCGTAGCCGAAGTCGCCAAGACTGCGGGCGATTCGCTACCAACTCGGGCAGAACCCCTGGCGAGTTCTGCTACGCCGTCGGTACCTCGTTTGGACATTCGACATTGGTCATTCTTTCGTCATTCGGATTTCGTCATTCGTCATTCCCTATACACCCCACTGCGGGTTGTGTCACAATCTTCCTTACGACGTCATTCGCGTTGCATTCCCGCAGTCGTGGTTCCGACATGCACCGTATTCAGCTCCAATTCGCGATTGCACTGCTCATGATTGAGGCGGGTGCGTTTGCCTATTTGTCTGATACCTGGACGTTGCCCTTTTTAGCGGTGCTGATCGGCTTCCTGCCGTTGACGATGAGCTGGCGTTTGCCGTTGCAAGAATCGCAACGGTTCGTCGGTGCCTTGGCGTTGGCGATGCCCTTCACGCTGCAATGGGCGTTTACTCCGTATGAACCAGAGCACCTGCGCGTGTTTATTCTGTATCCCCTCGCCCATGCGGGCGGGCAGTATGGGTTGGCGTTGCAGGCGAGCTACCTGTGGGTGAAGCAGCCTCGGGAGCCGTGGTCTGCGGCTTATCCGTTGTGTGGGGTGTGCGTGCTGATGGCTGCGGCCGATGTGCAAACGACGGCTTGGCAGAGTCATGTATTTCAGGCCATTGTTCTGGTCTTCACCGTGCTGACCGCGGCGTATTTTTCCTGTGCCCGCATTCCGTTGGGACCTGCCGGGAATCGACAATCCCAGGGCCGCCTCTGGATTTCGCTGGTCACCATGGGAGTGACGTTCGCTCTGGCTGTAGGCGGCAGTCTGTGGCTCGAACGCAGTTGGAGCACGCTTGAGAGGCTGTATACGGAATGGATGCTGCGCGGCAATGGGGCCAGCGAAGCGGGGTTCTCGCGCCACGCACGCCTCGGCAGCATTAGCGATCGACCGAGTGCCCAGGATCAGCTGCCGATGCTGCGGATCTACTCGGAATCTGAGCCGGGTTACCTGCGTGGCGCCGCGTTTGAACACTATCGGGCTGGCACCTGGCAGAACGAATCCTTGCGACAGCCGCAAGTTCCGGCGACACAGGTTCCTGCCGGATTACAAGTCCCCGCGAACCAGGCATTGTTCGCCTTAACGCGGACCGGACGTCTGCCGGTCGCTAACGCTGATCCCGTGAATTGGAATGTGCTGGAAGTCTGGCGGGCAAACTCATTGCGCGAGGCCTTGTTTGCACCTCTGGAAGCGGAATGGGTCGCCGTCCCGCAATCACAGCTGCTCCTGGATGTCCACGGAATAGTTTATCCGGATGAACTGCTGGCAGAGTCCAGTTACAGTACGTTTTCCAGCCGACCGCAGATGGATGTTGAAGCGTATGTGACAACTGCCAGTTCTGCGGCAGTGGTTCCGGTGCCGCCGCACTTCGATTCGTTGGCACTCAAAGAAGTTCCCCAGGATCTCGATGCGCGGATCCCCGCGCTGGCCAGGACGGTATTCGCCGATTGTCCGACTCCCGAGTTGAAGGTGCAGGCGGTCTCTCGCTGGTTCAAGAAGAACTATCACTACCAGTTAGGTTTGAAGATCCCGACCGGACAAGATCCTCTGACGTATTTTCTCACGGGCAACCGGCCAGCCCATTGCGAGTATTTCGCCGCTGGCACGGTGATTCTGTTGCGATTGGGCGGAGTTCCGTGTCGTTATGTGACGGGATTTGTATCGACCGAATACAACTTTTTCGGTGGCTATTGGATCGCGCGGAACAAGGATGCTCACGCCTGGGCTGAAGCCTGGTTGCCTGGACGAGGCTGGGTGACGGTCGAGTCAACTCCTGCCGGGGGCATTCCCCGTTCCAGTCGTTCGATCCAGCCCAGCCATTTGTGGGATGACTTGATGTTGCGCGTGCAGATCCTGCGGAGCCAACTGGCGGCGGGGACCTGGGCGGGATTGATGCGGGCGGTGAGGACGATCGTATCGCTGTTTTTTACCACGCCGCATGGCTGGTTGATGTTAGCCGGGTTGCTCGCCTGGGGCGTGATCCTGTGGCGGCGGCACATGAAGTTCACCGTACGTCGCAAGTACGATCCGATCTCCGCCGAGTTCCACCAATTGTTAGGGGAACTCGATCGAACTCTGGAACGCCTGGATTTCCGTCGCCCGGCTTGGGAAACCTTAACGCAGTTTGCACGCCGCCTAGGGCAGCAACCCGATCCCGGGCTGCAATC
>JAQGHS010000628.1 GCA_028291605.1 Planctomycetaceae bacterium
GCTGGAAGGTCCAACTGATAAAGGCGGTCAATCCACCCGTTTCGTCCTGCAATTGGCGAATCCGTTCGAAGTGCTCGATCCGTTCAGCCAGGGTCTCCACATGCCCGAACATCATCGTCGCAGTCGACCGCCCGCCCATCCGATGCCAGACGCGATGGACATCCAGCCAATCGTCGGTCATGACCTTGCCCCGAGTGATTTCAGCCCGCACGCGATCGACCAGAATCTCACCGCCGCCACCGGGCAAACTGCCCAGGCCAGCCGCCTTCAGGCGTTCCAGCACTTCCTGCAAGGACATGTGATTGACCTTGGTGAAGTGGTAGATCTCGGGCGGACTGAAGCCATGCACATTGACCTGCGGGAAATGTTGCTTAATGTCCTGCAGCATCTCCTCGTACCAGTCGAGTTTGTACTTGGGATGCAGGCCCCCTTGCAGCAGAATCTGATCGCCCCCGAGCGCAACGGTCTCTTCAATTTTCTTCAACAACACGTCACGCGGCAGGACGTAGACTTCTTCGTGATTGGGCGTCCGATAGAAGGCGCAGAAGTCGCACACGGCCGTGCAGGCGTTCGTGTAATTGATGTTTCGATCAATATTAAAGGTACGGAACGGCCCGGGATGCAGGCGTTTCGTCACTGCGTTCGCCGCCGCACCGATCGCCACGAGGTCGTGTGATTCCAGAATCCTGAGGCCTTCTTCCGGCGTCAGTCGTTCGCCGGCGGCGGCCTTATCAAGCAAGGGCGCAATGTCGGAAGACAAGATCATATCCTTTGGGAGCTAGTCCCTGTTTCATCGCCAGTTGATGGTACTGCTGAAAGCCGCGGCGTTCGGCAGTACCCAACCGGTAATACAAATTCTCCGTGAGATACTCAAGGGTGACCTGCGGACTGAGCCCCAGCAGCGGCGCCTCACGGGCGGCAATTTCGGCAACCCGTTGTACGCCGAGATCTCGCGACTGACAGAGAGCCTCTTCGACCGGGCCCAAGTCAGTCCCCGCTCGTGTCGCCCACATGGCAAACACAAATGGCAGCCCGGTCCAGCGCGTCCACTCTTCACCCAGATCCCAGACTTCCGTGAAATGCTCAGCCGGAGCATGAATCGCACGATCACCAATTAACAGGATGGCATCGGCTTTCGTATCCTGCGTGTCCAGATCCAGCGGCAAACGCTCCAACTGGGGATGCAGCCCGAACCGCTCAGCCAGCAAGACTTTACTGAGAGCCGCACTCGTGCGTGAGCCTTCATCCAGGGCCAACGTCTGAATCCTGTCCATCGGAACGCGGCTGTAGAGCTTGACGCTGAGCACTGGCCCATGTGTCGCCACGCAGGCGTCCGAGACGATTTCGTATTGCGGCCCCAGCACACATTCAATCGACGGAATGAGCGCCACATCCAATTCGCCGCGACTGAGTCGATCCGCCAGCCGGCTGGGATAGTCGAGAATTAACTCCGCTTGAGGAGCCAATTCCGCCAGATCCTCGATCAACGGCTTCGAATTGAGGTAACTGACCGCACCAATGCGTATGGGATGCATGTGACTCACCTGTCATCCTGTTTTCAGACAGCTTCATTTTTTCATCCGTCCCATAAGTCCCATTGAATTCATGGGACGGATGGGACTTATGGGATAAACCGCTTTGTCGTTATTGAAGTCGTGTCGCGCCTATTGGTTATGTCACGCTTAGCGATAAAATCGGCCCACCACCAAGTGGTCCCTATGCTACCGCAATCAACCGTTTTCGGCCAAGGACAACCGACAACGGACCAAGGACAACGGACCGATCACAAACTCGTCTGCTCAGTCCTTGAATCGAGTTGTATACTTCCAATCAATTAACCGCTCGCCGAGCGTCCCGTTAACCTTAAAGTTGGAATGAGTTTTGAATAGCATGCCCACCTCTCAGTCGACTTCCGGCCCGTTATCAATCGCGATCGTGGGAATGGGGACAGTCGGTACCGGTGTCGCCCGAGTTCTGCTGCAGCAGCCCGAACGGATCACACGCCGTGCCGGCCGCCCCCTTGTCTTGCGACACGCGGTGGTCTCGGATCTGAAGAAAACGCGCGACGTCGAATTACCGGCAGGCATTCTGACCGATGACGTGCAACGTGTCATCAACGACCGCGAAACCAAAATCGCGATTCATCTGGTGGGAGGCCTGGGTGCCGCTCGCGAGATCATGCTGGCGCTGCTGGAATCCGGGAAGGATGTCGTCACTGCGAATAAAGCGTTGCTCTGCGAACATGGCCCGGAACTGTTCGCCAAGGCCCATCAATTAGGACGATCAATCGCTTTTGAGGCGGCTGTCGCGGGCGGTATCCCGATCATTGCAACTTTGTCGCAATCGATGGCGGGAAATCAAATTACGTCGATTTCAGGCATCTTGAACGGCACCACGAACTTCATTCTGTCCGAGATGATTCAGCGGCAACAGACCTACGCCGATGCGCTGCGATTGGCCCAGGAACTGGGATACGCCGAGGCTGATCCAACACTCGACGTCGACGGCACCGATGCCGCGCAAAAGCTGGTGATCCTCACGCAATTGGCGTTTGGAACCAAGGTCGCCTTGAACGATTTCCCGCGGCAAGGGATCGATACGCTCGACCTATCCGATATCCGTTATGCAGCCGAGTTGGGATATACCGTCAAACTGCTGGCCATCTCCAAACTGGTCGAGAACCAATTGGAAATGCACGTCTCCCCCACGCTGGTCAAGAAACAGACTCCGCTGGCCGAGGTCAACGGCTCATTCAATGCGGTCGCTTTGTCCGGTGATGTTGTGGGCGACACGTGGTATTCGGGTCGCGGAGCCGGACAGATGCCAACCGCCTCAGCCGTCCTGGCCGATCTGATTGACATGGCCGTGGGCCGGGCACAACTGACTTTTCAGCAGTTGGAATTGTGGCGTACCGAGCCGAATTTCCGGATGCTGCCGACCTCGCAAACGAGCAGCCGGTATTACCTGCGATTCAATATCGAAGATCGGCCACACATGCTCGCGGACATCGCCGACGTGCTGGGCCGCCATCAAATCAGCATTGCCTCGGTGATCCAACACGAGGCACCCGAACCTGCCGGGGGAACAGCGGGCGGAAAATCATTCGTGCCGCTGGTCATCATGACGCACCGGACGACCGCGGGAAATGTGGATGCAGCGGGCAAGGAATTCGCGAAATTCCCATCGCTGCGGGCACCGTTGGTGCAATTGCCGGTTGCGAATTAATGGGAGGGCGAGGCTCCCGCCGAGCCTAAAGCGACTGCAAGTCGGCGTCCGCCGGAGGCCCATTGCCATTGCCTCCGGCGGACGCCGAGCTAAAGCTCGTATTAGGCTCGGCAGGAGCCTCGCCCTCCCATCAGCCGAGATCTGCGAATGGAACTCTTTGTTAGGCCAATCCGCAGTCGCCCACCGCGCAAACAAAACAGCCCAGCGATTGATCGTCGGGCTGACGGTATCAGTTGTTGGCGACCGCTAATCTGACTGCGACTATCGCTTCAACAGCTTATGGCAAACCTTGCAGCGTGCCAGATCGCGAACGATCTTGCCGCACTTCGGGCAGCGCTTGGTCTTGCGAGCAATTTTGAATTTGGTTCGTGGACGATGGACCATAATGGAAATCCCGCACCCTTTCGGGCCTGCTGAGCAAAGAATACACGGCTCTGATGACACTTCGTCACCGAAGACGGCATTAA
>JAQGHS010000647.1 GCA_028291605.1 Planctomycetaceae bacterium
ATCTTTCTTCCTTGAGAAACGCGACTCCAAAACCGACAATTCCTTTCCTGATCTCAATTCTAACAAATTTTCCACCCACGATCGTGATGCCTACCCCATCGGCGACATAGACGTGCATTGTTCTGGCATGCAGGTCGACTCCGCAGTAGTATGGATGGGAGTGTTGATAGAATCTCATCAGCGGTCTCCTGTTGGTCAGGCGGTTGAGCCCGTTATCCGGCTGGACCACAATCCAACCGTGTGAGCCTTCGGGCATCATGACAACTTTAGGACAGCCTCCCCCAACAGGAGGCCATGATGAGTATCAAGCGGTTCAACCCGACATTGTGCCGCGGGCGGATTGTGGAGTGGACAGCGCACTACGGCTCTGGGATTGTGAACTCGGACAAGAAATCCTGCGGATGCACCACGATTCGACGATCTTCGATCTGACCTTCCGTCCCGACGGGCGCCAGATTGCGAGTGCCAGTCGCGACGGTACGGCGCGCATCTGGGACGCCAGTGATCCGTGATTTTCTGAGTTGCAATTCGTCTCCGGAAAAAAAGGTGTCGGCTTTCCTGGAAGAGGGTCGCTGGGTGAACTAAATTGCTGTGCAACCTGGTTTTACAGGAGGCGTGTTTGGAGACCAGTCATGTTTTCTCACCGTTCCAAATGCATCACGGTCAGAGATAGGTTGGGAATTCCGTTTAGCTGGCTTGAACCACAGATCGAGGCCTGTTGCAATTGTGCTTCCTGTAGACCCAGGTTGCGCAGCAACTCGGGCCACCCCGCGACCCCGCGATCAGCAACACTGTTCGAAGATGGCAAACATGCGGGACTATGGTGGACGCTCGGACGCAATTTGGGGACTCTGGTCCAGATGAACCCTCAGCAATCTGGTTGCGTGGCACAAACTGCGTCTAACAAATGTTTCAATCTTGAGCGTTAAGAAACGAGAGTCTCTTATGTGGCGTCTGATCATTTGTGGTCTGATGAGCGTACTGGCGATTGGTTGCGGAGGAGAGGCGCAGAATCCACCGGTCAAGAAGCCCGTCGTCCGTCGCGCCAAGGCTCGGAAGCAATCCCCAGCAAATGAGACTGCGGATCAACCAATGTCTGCAGAGGAAGGCGTGCAGGCGGAGTTGCCAGCATTCGATCCGTCGACGAAGTCGGATGAGTCTCCACTACCCGAGGGGGCGTTGAGCGAATCGAAATCGTCTCCGAGTGCAGACGGAAAGTTGGTGCCTGAGACCGCAGAACAGCGTGCGGCGATCCGAAAAGAGGCCGCTCAGGTGAAGCTCGTGCCGCTCGAATTCAAAATGGCGGGGCTTGAGTTACTGATCGATGCGCCGCCAGGGGCTGTGCTTGTGGGAGCAGATGACACAGTCCAGGATATTACGGATATTCGAGGTGGCGAGCACTATCAAATGCGAATCGAATTGACGTCGCAGCCGCCGTCGGACAGTGTGTATTCATCACCGCCGCCAGCCTACAAGGGGGCAGTGCTTCGAAGCGATCCTGATCTGATTGTCCATTATGCCGTGAAGCCCAGCCAGAATCAGGCCGGAGAAGTCATCGATGCGAAGACCTACACGGTGATCGCAGCGAGGAAGAATGTCGGGTTCCAAGATTTCCTATTGACGGGCGATCAGCCGCCGAGTGTGGTTGGCCCGCCGATCAGCCGACTGGACGCGGAAGTGATGCTGCGATCGGCTGAATCGTTGCGGCTGAAAGCCAGCCTCCCCGACGACCCGGTGGCGATTGTGAAGCAATTTCGGCCAATGCTGCGGGTCTACAAAGAGGCGGGCAGGTATCAGGAAGAGTGGAAACAAATCGATGGCGATACTGCGCAGCCGATTGCGCCTGACGCAGTTTGGGGAGTCGATTTTGGATATGGGGAAACGACCAACTCCTCGCTGTTGCTGCTTCCTCGGATGCCAGAATTGCGTTACTTTTCCTGGCATGTCAAGAAATGCGGCGCCGAATTAGCGCCCCTGACCGAAGTGCGGAAGCTGTGGCAATTGCGGCTCAGCACGGAAAAACTGCAGAAAGAAGGACTGCCCATCATTGGAAAGCTACACGGACTGCATTATCTCGACATCGGTGGAGGCGCAATCGATGGTGACATCTCGGAGGCATTGAAAAGCTTGGTCAATCTGGAAAACCTGAGACTCGCCTCCAACTCTCTCGACGACGCTGCATTGCCCATGTTGTCGTCGTTCACGCAATTGCAAGTGTTATCGCTGTCCAGCGAGAAACTGACGGGGACTGGTCTCAAATCCTTAAAGGAAGCGACGAAGTTGCAGGAGCTGCGATTGGGAGGCAGCGGTATTACCGATGCGGGGCTTTTGGAACTGCCCGTTCTGGCTTCGCTGACGGAGCTGAATCTGGAAGATGCCAAAATCACCAATGAGTCGGCCTCCCGTTTGGCAATGTTCACGGGGCTTAAGGAACTGACAATTTCAGGGACCGGGGTGGATGATAAGGCGATCGAACAGCTTGGAAAACTCCAGCAGTTGGAATCATTGAATGTCTCCAAGACCAGGATCACACCAGATGGAGTCAAGCGGCTCAAGTCACTGCTCGCCGCGGACTGTACCGTCGACGCGTATGACCTGATTCCTTAGTGTTTATACAGCGTCAAAAATGGCTCGCGGGATGCAAACGATGAAGCGCGCACTGGCTCTCCTGGCCGCTTTCCTGCTCACTTCGCTGGTCGCGCTGCCTGCGGCCGAACCGGATCCGATCGCGCCGAAACCTGATGTGCCCGGTCGTCCCGTCAGTCGCGTACGACGAGTCCTCTACAACTTCGACGGCGATTCGTGCTTCTTTTCGAAGGCGGGGAGCAAGGGACCGGTGCCGGTCAATGTCGACGATGTCAAGCAGTTGATTGCCGAGGTCGCCTGCGATGGCAGCCGGGTCGATACGGTTCTGGTCTGCATCAACGCCCAAGTCATGTACTACCCGACCAAGGTCGGCACCATGCGCGGCGCGCTGTCGACTCCTGAGGAGCGAGCCAAGTGGCCGGCATCGGAGAAGCAGCGGTTTGAAAATCTGAAGGCGTTCTTCGATAGCAATGTCGATCCCTACGCTGTCATGTTGTCCGAAGCCCGGCGGGGCGGGCGGGAAGCGTTGCTCACGTTTCGAATGAATGACGATCACGGGAATGATTTTCTGCAGACCCAATTCAAAGTGGACCATCCCGACTGGCGGCTGGGAACGGTCCAGTATCAAGGTCGCGACGCGCTGGACTTTGGCCGCGCTGAGGTCCGCGATTACACGTTCCGGCTGCTGGAAGAAGCCGTACGTCGGTATGACTGCGATGGCCTCGAACTCGACTTCAACCGCTTTCCGAATTTCTTTAAGGATGGCACCACGAACGAACGTGTGGCGAAGATGAACTCGCTGGTCGAGCGCGTGCGGAAGATGCTCGATGTTGTGGGAACCGAACGTGGTCGGCGATTGACGCTTTCCGTGCGACCTCCCTCGAACTACGGCCGGACGCCCCCGACCCCCGAGACGGCCAGGCTGCTCGGCTGCGACGTACCCGCGTGGGTGCAGCACGGTTGGGTGGATTTCGTCGCCGTGTCCGAGTTCCTGTGGGAACGTGGCGACCTGCCGATCGAGGCGTGGAAAACCGCCATCACAGCGGTCCCAGTGTACGGTGGCATTGAATGTACTCGCGTTGGCAGCAAGAAGAATCTCACGGCAACTGAGTACCGTAGCGCAGCCACGAACTTGATCAAGGCCAAGGCCGACGGCATCTATCTCTTCAACTTTTTCACATCCCGTGAAGAGGGACCCAACGCCTACGAGCCGCCGTTCGAGGTCCTGCAGGAACTCGGACGCTGAATTCCGTGGCCCAGCGTGCTGGCTGGAATGATGAATCAAGGCTTGAAGTCACCTGTTCTTTTCGTTTTCCAAATGGCGTTCACATCGGATGAGGTGAAGGTTGCCGGCGCCGTAGTGGCGTTCCATCTTTTCAAAGTGGTCTACAGCTTCTTGTTTGGTCCGGTATTGGCGAGCCCCCTCCATTTTAATCCAAGGGGGTATATTAAGCGGATAGTTTGAGTCTGGAATCCGAAATTCAAACTCCCACCACTGTTCAACGAGCATGATTTTCTCGCAGATTTGAGCCACTTGTAGTTTCAACCCATGTGTGAAGTTAGCACATTACCGCGGGGTGGCACAGGTTCTCGAACCTGTGTGAGCGCAGCGAATTAGAGGCAGGGGTTTCTCTGACGAGATGATTGTGAGCGATTGGTGTGAGGCGGAGAATTACCAAATGCACGTTTACACACACCTGCGGTGCGAAAATCCCTGTTGATGAGAGTCGCAGACAAAGGTGCCTCTAATTCGCTGCGCTCACACAGGTTTAAAAACCTGTGCCACCCATGTGATCGGCCAACAACCGGTGCCACTCCGCGATACTGATTCTCAACGGCGTACTCAACAACACCGCGATTGTAGCGCGCCGCAAACCTCGTGAGATTGCCCGTCTGATCCTTGAGTCGTTGCTTACGGGGATTCTCAACCCTCATATAAAGTCGTGAAAAAGTCATCGTTCGTCCACGACCCGAAAATTCCAGCCATTTTGATTCTGCTGGCGTTTTTCCGCCGCAGGACCTTTGGCCCGCTGATGGATCCCGCCGACGCCCCAGCTCACATCAGCTTCAAAGCGAGTCAGCCGCAGGCTGCCTTTAAACGAAGTTTCCAGCAGGAACTGGACGTAGCCGACGAACGGGCGCTCCTTAGAAAAGTAGTCGGAGTCCTGTTTCACCAGCCAGCGGCAGAACTCGTCTTCATCGCTGGCCCAGCTGATGTCGTCCCGACGTGACCACTCCTGGAACTTCGCACGGTAAGCCTGGCACGTCCGTTCGGGAACGCCCACTCGCGTTGTGTAGAGAACCGTCCCGGGGGCCCGCGGGTCTTCATTCAGGTCGGTCGGCTGCCAGTCAGACCAGTGGGCTCGGTCGGCGCTGTAGCGGACGTAGATGCTGGGGGTGTAAAACGCTTTCGAGTCACGTCCGGTGCTGACAATCGCCGGATAATTGGTCTGTATTTTGATCCGGATTTTCGCGTTGTGTGTTGGTCTCCAACTGGTACCGATCGCAAACGGTTCGGTTTCGATCCAGCCATCGCGGGATACATGTTTGTCGCCGTCCCAACCGAAGCCCTCCTTCGTGCAGCCAAGGTGCTGGGGGTCGGACCAAGTGGCCAACTTGGCTGCCTGATCGGGCTGAGTGAAGTCGATCACCTGTTGGTGGCTGCCCATAATCGCTGCCGCAGCCACAACAGTTGACAGGCACCATGCAAGCACGGCGAGTGAATAACGGAACATAAAATTCCTTTGAGTACGAAGGCTGACGGCCAATGGACGATGGTACGTAGAGGACAAAGAACTTAATCGATCCTGCCCATTCTAGGGGAACGCGATGTCGCACGCGGGGTGGCACAGGTTGTTGATCGATCGTGTGGGTGGCACAAGTTTTCAAACCTGTGTGAGCGTAGCGAATTAGAGGCCCGATTTGCCAGCGACTTTCCCCATTAGGAATTGTCGCACCGCAGGTGCGTGTGTGCGTGATTGTTGAAATCCTCTTCATCAAACGCGAAATTGCCACGATCATCCCGCCAAAGGGGCCGCTGCCTCTAAGTCGCTGCCCTCCCCCAGGTTCAAGAACTTGGGCCACCCAGCGGCTGACGTGACGGGCAGACCTCCTTAACTCAGGCTCGCGGGGTGGCCCATGCTTGCTTTGCAAAGTGGGTCTACAGGAAGCAT
>JAQGHS010000649.1 GCA_028291605.1 Planctomycetaceae bacterium
CCAGCGGGATTTGCGATGGAGCAGTTCGTTCATGTCTTGATCGTAACCCGCTGTTCACGTGGCAGCAATTGGAATTTTTCCAGTCAATTGACGCAATTTGGGGAATCCCATTTGTCCCATAAGTCCCATCCGTCCCATAGGTCCCGTCGAATTCACGGGACTTATGGGACCAATGGGACTTATGATTGGACTGCATCCCAAACGCCCCCCGCATATGCCAACCGGACTGGTATTGCCGCCGCACATCTTCTAAGGTGTTCCCTTCTGGTTTCCCATATTTGTCCGGCCGGATCGGCTGGTCATGGTCTTAAACAGCACTCAATGACGACCAACCATGAGCGAACGTTGGATTTCTGACCGCCTGCACAAGATTGATGCCTCGGGGATTCGCAAGGTGTTTGACCTTGCGGCACAGATGAAGGACCCGATCAATCTCAGTATCGGACAACCCCACTTCGACACCCCGCAACCGATCAAGGATGCGCTCGAACGGGCCGTCGAAGAAGGAAAAAATGCCTACAGCCAGACGCAGGGGATCAGCCCCCTCCTGAAGAAGATTCAGGACTCGGTCACGCAACAGCACCAGCACGCCGATCGACAGGTCTTCATCACCAGCGGCACCAGCGGCGGCCTGATGCTGGCGCTGATGACGCTCGTCAATCCGGGTGATGAAGTCATCGTCTTCGATCCGTGGTTTGTGATGTATAAGCATCTCGTGACGCTGGCCGGCGGTAAGGTCGTCGAGATCGATACGTATCCCGACTTCAAGATCGATGTCGACAAGGTCCGCGCCGCCATCACTCCGCGGACCAAGGTCATCATCTGCAACAGCCCCGCTAATCCCACCGGTGCGGTCGCCGGTGCGGCGGAGTTGGAAGCCCTCGCGCAGCTTGCGGTTGAGAAAGACGTCGCCCTGATTAGCGATGAGATCTACAAGGCGTTTTGCTACGACGGTGAATTTGTCAGCCCGGCCCAATGGAATCCGCAGACGATTGTGATCGACGGGTTCAGCAAGTCGCATTCGATGACCGGGCATCGCATTGGCTGGTGTCACGGGCCGCAGCATGTCGTGCAACAGATGATCAAGCTGCAGCAGTTTACGTTCGTCTGTTCGCCCCATCCGGTGCAGCATGCCGCCGTGGTCGCGTGGGATGTCGATATCAGCGATCGTGTCGCCGAATACAAACGCAAACGCAATTTCATGCTTGGCGAACTGCGAGATTTGTACGAGATCCAGGGGGCGGGAGGTGCGTTCTACCTCTTCCCGAAAGCACCGTGGGGCACAGGGACCGAATTCGTCAAAGAAGCCATTCAGAACGACCTGCTGATCATCCCCGGCAATGTCTTCAGCCCGCGCGATACCCATTTCCGGTTGTCTTATGCGGCCGATGACCGGACTCTACAACGGGGCGTGGAAGTCTTGAAGAAGCTGGCCCGGAAGGTGTAGTGTCAATCCGCCGTACGACCATTCCCATTGGTCCCATCCGTCCCATAAGTCCCATGAATTCTGATGGGACCGATGGGACTTATGGGACAAATGGGACTTATGCACGACACGATGGGAGTCCACCTGATGAACCACTTCCGCGGGTTGATGATCGGTGTCGGATTGTTCCTCTTGGGAAACAGTTCCGCCTTCGCTTGGAATGATCTGGGGCACATCACAGTGGCTCAGATTGCCTACCGGCAATTGTCTGGTGATGAACGCCTCGCGGTGATCGCCATCCTCAAGCAGCATCCGCATTTCAACACGTATTTTCGCAAGCCCGACGGCTTGGACATGCCCGACGACGAATGGCTGTTTCTGCGAGCGGCCACGTGGTGTGACTACGTCCGCCCACCGCGCGACTCGGATCGCAGTCAGATCCAGACGCACCCGCTTCACAAGTTTCATCGCGGCCCCTGGCATTACATTAACTATCCGTTCAAGGTCGGCGATGCCCTCGGCGCACCGCTCGCCGCACCATTGCCACCCACTGAAGACGATCAAACCGACATCGTCCAACAGCTCAAGTTGACGCGCGAGATCCTGCGGCGGCAGGTGACTGATGATCCCGGCATCGCACAGGATGTGACTCCGGAGCAAAATCAGGCCGTGCGGCTGTGCTGGCTGTTTCATCTCGTTGGCGATCTGCATCAACCGTTGCACGCCACGGCCCTGGTCGATGCCCGGCATTTCCCGGGACCTCATCACGGCGACGCAGGGGGCAATTTGATCATCGTTCGGTTGAATTCCCAGACGCGAATTTCGAACCTGCATGCTTTTTGGGACGGTTTGCTGGGGACGGTCGCGGGCTGGCGCGATGTGAGCGATGTGGGAAAACTGGCGGCCGATGTCAGGCGTTGCCGGAACCAGGCCGATCTTCTGTCCCATGGCGCGTTGGCGGCGGACAAGCTTACCGAACTCCAACAACACCCGAAGTTCGTCGAGTGGGCCGAGGAAAGTTTCCGCGCGGCGGCTGCCGTGGCCTATGATGGAGGCCGGTTGCAATTCGCCACCAAGAAGGATGTGGATGACCAGCGGGTCGCGAAAGACCAGGTCCCCATGTTGCCCCCTGTGTTGCAGGAGAAAGCCCGAGCCACCGCCAATAAGCGAATTGCTTTGGCCGGATATCGACTGGCGTCGCAGTTGCAGGGAATTGTCGGGGCGAATTAGCCGTAGGACATGCATCCTGCCTGTCTTTTGTCACCTC
>JAQGHS010000665.1 GCA_028291605.1 Planctomycetaceae bacterium
CAACCGCGGACCGAGTGATCGTGCCGCATATTTTGATTGACGGCGAGCGTGATGCCGGCTGACTCGCACAGGTCGACGATTTCTTTGGCTTCGGCGTAGCTCATGGCGAGCGGCTTCTGAGCCAATATTCCTCGCACATGTTTGGCATGCTGGACGATCTCGCGAATGATCGCCGGCTGATGTTGAGGGGGCACGCCGATATCCAGGATCTGGATCTCAGGGTTTGTCAGCAGTTCACGATAGTGTTGATAAACGTGGGGAATGCCTCGCAACAAAGCCACCTCGGCCGCCCGTTGGGGGTTGCGTGATGCTATCCCCAGCACGCGGAATCCGGCCTGCTGGTAGGCGACCAGGTGGCAATCGCGAATGATGAACCCGGCTCCGATGACCCCAATGCCGAATTGGTTGAGGTCCTTGTCGAGCGGGACTTCGTAATCGAGATCCAACAGGTTCATGTTTGTCTTTGGGAAGAGTTTTTAGCCACGGATGGACACGGATGAAACACGGATTTGGTCAGCGTATTTGATGATTTTTTAATGGATTCCGAGTCGAATACTGACCAACGTCACGGATCAATGTCGGACCTGCTATTGTCTGTATTCATCCGTGTTTCATCCGTGTCCATCTGTGGCTAAAAAACTCTTCTTGCTTGTGAGCGGAATGGCGCTAGCCACCGGTTCTTTCACTCAAATCGCACGCAGAACCGGTGGCTAGCGCCATTCCGCTCATCTGAGTTCAAGCCAGAATGGGCTGCACGAGTTTGCCGTGGACGTCCGTTAGACGGTGGTAGCGGCCCTGGAACTTGAACGTCAGTTTTTCGTGGTCGATGCCCAGGCAGTGCAGGAGCGTGGCGTGCAGATCGTGGACGTGGACTGGATCCTTGGTGATGTTATAGGAATACTCGTCGGTCTCACCGTAGGACATGCCCGGCTTGATCCCGCCTCCGGCCAGCCACATTGAAAAACAGCGAGGATGATGATCGCGGCCGTAATCTTCGGGGGTCAGTTTGCCTTGGCAATAGACCGTGCGGCCAAATTCGCCACCCCAGACGACCAGCGTGTCGTCCAGCAGCCCGCGCTGCTTGAGGTCTTGTACCAGCGCGGCTGACGGCTGATCTGTGTCTTTGCATTGGCCCGTGATCTGCTTCGGCAGGTTCGTATGCTGATCCCAGCCGCGGTGGAAGAGCTGCACGAAGCGGACGCCACGTTCCGCCAGTCGCCGGGCTAACAGGCAATTGTACGCAAACGTGCCGGGCGTCTTGGCGTCCGGCCCGTAGAGATCAAAAACGTGCTGTGGCTCCTTAGAGAGATCAGTCAGTTCGGGGACCGAGGTCTGCATGCGGTAGGCCATCTCGTACTGCGCGATGCGGGTGGAAATCTCCGGATCACCGTACTCCGCCAATTGCAGTTGATTCAATTGGTTCAGGTCGTCGAGGAACCGGCGGCGAGCGGTCGCGTCGAAGCCCTCGGGGTTGGAAAGATAGAGAACCGGCTCACCGACCGATCGGAACTTGATCCCCTGGTACTTGGTCGGCAGGAAACCGCTGCCCCACAGGCGGTCATAGAGCGGCTGATCGTTGGGGTTACCACTCCCTTTGGAGACCATCGCGACGAACGCGGGCAGGTTGGTGTTTTCACTCCCCAGTCCATACGACAGCCAGGAACCAATACTCGGCCGGCCGGCGAGTTGCGCACCGGTTTGGAAGAAGGTCACTGCGGGATCGTGATTGATGGCTTCGGTATGTAACGATTTCAGGAAGCACAACTGATCGGCAATTTTTGCCGTATGCGGAAGGAGTTCGCTCAGCCAGGCTCCGCTATTCCCATGTTGGGCGAACTTGTACTTGCTGGGGGCGACGGGGAAGGAAGTCTGGGTTGCCGTCATCCCCGTGAGCCGCTGTCCGCGACGAATCGAATCAGGCAGCTCGGTACCTCGGCGTTCGAGCAGTCCCGGTTTGGGGTCGAACAAATCGAGCTGCGATGGGGCCCCAGATTGAAACAGGTAAATGACCCGTTTGGCCTTCGGGGGAAAATGAGGCAATCCAGGCAGACCGCCCGCAGACGGCTGATCCGCGGCCGTCGCCTGACTTTGCATCAAGCTGGTGAGAGCCAACCCGCCCAACCCCAAGCCGCTGGCTTGCAGGAAGGCTCGCCGTTGGAGGTTCGACCACAAGTCACCTGCAGAATTCTGGAACATTGCGGAACCCTGTTTCTGGCGGTTGGCCGTTTTGGGAGGTTGGAATGGCGGCCCATAACCCTGATCGCTGCGTTTGACAGCACGGACATCTATTGTCAGACGGGTTGCGGCCTGGCGTCAAGACATCAGGGGGAGGGAATGGGACTTATGGGAGGGCGACGCTCCTGCGGAGCCTAAGACGACCGCAGGTCGGCGACCGCCGGAGGCCGTGTGTTGTTGGATGCCTCCGGCGGACTCCGAGCTAAAGCTCGCTTTAGGCTCGGCGGGGTACCCTCTCGGTCCGGGGCCTGACGGCACCCGGCTCACCTGGAACTCCATGGTTCGCTATGCCTTCTCAGTAACGCGACCCAATCCCCACCGAGCTTGCCTCGGTGGTTATCGGGCCTTTGCACTACGTCAAACTCGGTAGAACTCCGCGTAGTGCACAGGCCTGTTAACCGCCAAGGCAAGCTCGGTGGGGAGCAGTCTCAATAAGGTCAGGGCAGCCAGCACGCTGACTGGCCAGGTAGGCAGCGCTGTATCGGACAGATGGGAAACCCAAGGCGACTGCAGCAAACACGACAATAGGAAGTCTGCGTTAAATGGACTTTATCGCCTAATCCGTAACGACTTACGGAATCCACCATCTCCCCCGGCCAAACCCAGCCGCCATCCTACCACCGGTATTTTCGGAGTTTCCAGAAAAAGTGTCAAAGTTTTACCAGTTTAACTAATCGTAACGAGGCCTACAGTCCGAAAAAGAGTCACAAGTGCGATAGTCCGCACTACCCCTTCCTTTGGGCTCTGCATCTCGATCCGGAACGCGAACCCCGACCACCGCGTGCCTCCCCCCGCCACTTGGTTGGAGCCATTCATGAGTCTGACAAGAGTTACTCTCTGCTGCGTCGTCTTGCTGGCCTGGGCCTCGTACGCCCCGGTCCAATCGCAAGAACCGGCCACCAATCCTGGTACGGCGTCATTGGAAGACGGCGTGGAGGTTCCGACTCCGGCTGATACGCCGGTAGCCGCACCTCCGCCGGCTCCCGCGCAGGGCGACACCTTCTATCCGCCATTCGGTGGCGGCGCACCGTACAATCCGCCTCCCGGCGGCGGTGGATACTATCCGCCTCCTGGCGGGCAGCCGGGCTACGGCCCCGGGCCGACTGGTGGCACCGGCTATGTTCCGCTGAATCCCTTTGCGATCCGGATGAGCGTCCGGTCCGACATTGGGAATGGTCCCGGCTGGGCCCAGGGTTACCAGTCGCTCAACGGCTTCGTACCGATTACCTTCGAACCCGATCGCAGCCTGCTGTTTGTCAACGGCCGGGCCATCGTGACGAACAACAATGATTTCGTTGCCAACGTCGGTGCCGGCGGTCGTTTCTACTCGCCCGAAATCGATCGGGTCTTCGGAGCGTCGTTCTGGTACGACTACGATAACAGCAACGCCACCAACTACGATCAATGGGGTATCAGCCTGGAAAGCCTCGGCAAGTACGCTGACTTCCGCCTGAATGCCTACATCCCGTCGAATGACAATCAAAGCACGCTCGGCACCAGCCGCAACGGGAACATCTCGTTCATCGGACAGAACATCGGGATCGGTACCAATCGCCTGGTCGAAAACGCCCTGCGTGGCGGTGACTTAGAAGTCGGTGGTGCGATGCCCTTCTTCGGTGATTACGGCCTGCGATCCTACGTGGGTGCTTACTACTTCCAGGCCCCGAGCGTCGAATCGACGGTGGGCTTCAAGTATCGCACGGAAGTGCTGGTGACCCAGGATCTGCAAATGTCGATCAGTGCCAGTTCTGACAAGCTGTTCGGCAACAACCTGTTTGGTGCGGTGACATACTACTTCCCCGTTGGTGGTCAAAAGCGAGTCATGTCACGGCAGCCCGTTCGCGAGCGGCTCTACACGAATGTGGAACGCAACAACCGGTTGAACGTCTTCCGTCGTGAGCTGAGCGAAAACGTCCGAGCCATCAATCCTGAGACAGGGCTGGCTTACGTCGTTCATCACGTGGACAATATCAATCCGGTCGGGACAGGCGACGGTTCGGTCAAGAACCCGTTCGGCAGCCTGTCTGACGCCGCACCGGGCGCGGATATCGTCTTCGTCCATCACAACCAGTTGGATACCTCGGGCAACCCGATCCTGACCGGCCTGAATACGGGAATCACGTTGATCGACAACGAACGATTGCTCGGTCAGGGCACCGAACATCTCTTCGACGACCTGCGCTATGGCACACTGGTCCTGCCCGGCAACGACGGTGGTCCGCAGCCGATCATTACCAATCCGAACGGTGACGTCGTCACGCTCGCGAACAATAACGAAGTGTCTGGACTCCAGATCGGTGCCGCCTCACCGAACGGTCCGGCCGGCAACGGCATCTTCGGCAATGGGATTACCGATTTCAACATCAACAATAACACGTTCGTGAACGCCGGCCTCGCGGGAATCTCGATCAACGGCAACGGCACTGGCAACGTCACCTTCAACAACTTCAGCGACAGCGGTCTGGCGAATATCGATATCAGCAACTCGACCGGGTCAGCCTTGACCCTGGACGTCAGCGGTAACATTGCCCAGACAGGATTGGCTGGCCTGATCCTGCGGAGCGATGGAGCTGGATCTGATGTCGATGCCAACATCAGCACCAACTTCTTCAACAATAACGCTGACAACGGTATGGAGCTGTCCGCGTCCAACAGCAGCATCATGACCGTGGTGGCCACGGACAACGTGACAAATAACAACGGTGCCAACGGCTTCCAGGCGACAGCCGACGCCGGCACGCTCAACCTGACCCTGACCGGTCAGTCGTCCACGTTGAACGGTGGCAACGGTTTGAATTTCGCCAGCTTTAACGGTGGCATCTTCAATGTGGATGCTTCGGACAACGCACTGAGCACCAACTCGTTGAACGGCTTGAACGTGAATGCCGACGGCGGCACGATCGACTTCGTCAACTTCTCCAACGCCACAATGAACACCAACACCCTGATGGGTGCGGTCTTCAATGCTGACAACGGCGGTATCATCAACGGCACATTCGACAGCAACTCGCTGCAGAATAACCTCGCCGGTGGACTAAGCTCCTCGCTGAATAACGGCTCGCAGTTGAACATGGCTTTCTCGCAGAGCCAGTTTAACGGCAACACGGGCTTCGGGATTTCATTGAGTGCTCAGAACAGCAGTTCATACGGCACCCTGGTCGACCCAGTCACCTTCAGCAACATCACCGTCAACGACAATGTTGGTCCGGGAATTCTGGTGTCTGGTACAACCGGGTCCACGATCGGATTGGAGCTGGCAAACAGCACGATTTCCAACACGGTCGTCGATGCCACCACCGGGCTACTGGTGCCGACGCAAACCATTGGTCTGACATCGAACATCAGTGACGGCCAGGCCAACATCACCTTGTTGTCCAACGTGTTTACGGCCAGCCAGGATGCGGGTGTCAGCCTGACCTACTCGGGTACGACAGTGGCCACGCAGTTAATTGATGGCAACACCATTCAAGACACCACCGATCTCGCCACAACGACGACCCCGACCGGAGAAGGCTTGATCGTCGCCCTGGCTGGTTCCGCCTTCCTCGACAGCACGATCACCAACAATACCATTCAGAACAACGCCGGCACCGGCATCCTGGAGAACTTCAACAGCGGCAATGCCACGGTCACGGCCAACGAAGTCAGCAACAACGACATTCTCCTCAATGGTGGCGACGGTCTCGGCATGCAGCTGAGCTTCGGAACACACGCAGTCTTGAATGCTGACCACAACACCATCACGACGGCCAGCAACACGACCGTCAATACGACGACCGTCGATCCGACGACTGGCGTTAGCACCACAGTCACGACTGTGACGACGATTCAAGGTGCGAACGGTATCAACCTCGATCTCACCGCCGATTCATCGTTAGTGGCGAACATTTCCAATAACACGATTGACGGCAGTAGCGTCACGGTGGATGGCGTCGCGACGACCGGAAGCACGGCGACCGATTTCAGCACCGGTAGCGGTATCCTGATGGAAGTCCGCCAGGATGCCACGCTGATGGCCACGTTGACCGCGAACGCCATTCGACAGAACGGTGTGGATGGCGTCCACGTCGGTCCCGATCCGCTGCAGGGGACTCCAGTTGATACTCACTCCAGCCAGGAAACATCGCATACGTTCGTAACGCTGCAGAGCAACCTGATTGAACAGAACCGCGATGACGGCGTGCAGGTTTCCACGAATCAGGTCTCGGAAGGTCCGGCCGGCTTCACGGGGAACTCGGTCTATGTGTTGAATGGCAACACCATTCAGAACAACGGCACGACAGTGACCGACGCCACGACGGGTATCACGACTCGTACGGGTAACGGTATCAACGCCGAAGTGCGTTCGGGTCAGATGGACCTGACGATCACCAACAACACGATTACCGGCAACGCGGCAGACGGCATCATGATGCGGAACTCGATGGGCTACGCGTTTGATTCCACTCTGCAACTGGTCCAGGACGTGGATACCAATCCGCACTCGATCCTGAACGCGACCATCGACGGCAACACAATCACCGACAATGGCCATCGAGGTGTCGAACTGCGATTTGAAGACCTCACCGCCGCCGCGGCCGAACAGGGCTTCGGTGCCTTCGGTAACGTGACCTTGACCAACAACCTGATCGACAGCAACCGCGACGAAGGCGTCCTGGTGGTGATGAACACCCAGCACGACGACAACACGAACTTCAACGGTTGGCTGGAATTTGCGAACGACGTCGACGAGACCACCTTCGGGCAGACTCAAAACCCGGAAAACCTGGCCGAGCTGAACTTCACCACCGTGGGCAATACGATCACCAACAACGGTGGTGGCAACCCGGCCGACACCGCGGGCGCCACGGCTGGCGATGGTATGTTCATCCTGGTGGGTACGGGCAGCCTGGTCCGGGCTGACGTTCGCAACAACACCTTCTCGGGCAACTTCAATGACGACTTCCGGACCGACTCCTTCGTGGCTGGCCCGCAGACGCCGCTCACCGCTTAAAATACTCCCAATGCGACCACGACCCGGATCTTCCTGGATCGAGTGGCTCGGCTGGATCTGCGGTTCACCGGCAACACGGGGAACTCGATTGGCAGCGTGACTGCCGCATCAGGCACCGATCGCGACCTGAATGGTGTGATCAAGGATGGCCGATTCAATGGGGATTCCACGGCTCCGGCCGGATCAGTTCAACAGAAACCCAACTTCGGAAATGCGATTGGTCGGTTCCAGGTCGACTTCAAGGTGGAAGACACCCCGACACCGGTCAATTCCATCCTGAACAGTACGAATCACTTCACCGATCCTGATTCGCAGTTCCCGCGGAATAACTTCCTCAACAGCATCATCATTCCTTACACGATTGCCCCGATTGGCTCGCTGTTCCCGTAACAGTTGACGATCCAGCAATGAGACTGCAACAGCCCGACCAGGGTCACCTGGCCGGGCTGTTTCGCATTTCCGGGGTCGAAGTTTTCCGTAGGATGGCCGCCCCGGCCGTCTTCTTTTTTTGGAGGCCAGAATATTCTGCGGAGGTGAGCCAAGATATTGGTCTCTTCACAAGCGACGAACTCAAGGATAACACCGGAAATACGATGAAAAACTGCTCCCCTCGCCCTGGTACTCCGGGGAGAGGGGCTGGGGGTGAGGGGCACGATCAACCAGCGACGTGCAGTCCAAGATTCCCACGGCATGAGAGCCCTTGAGCAGACAATCGAACGACGCTCGAAATGCCCCTCACCCCCAACCCCTCTCCCCGGAGTACCGGGGCGAGGGGAGATAGATCGACGTCGTTGCAATCAGGTTGATACGGCAGTGATTAACAACGTCCACACCATCACCAGGACA
>JAQGHS010000691.1 GCA_028291605.1 Planctomycetaceae bacterium
ATCTTTCGAATAGCAGCCATTCCTGAATCTGTGACCTGAGTTCCCGAAAGGTCGACCCGCCTCAGCTTCGGAAAAGCGATGAGGTGCATCAGGCTCGCGTCTGTGACTTGCGTGTCTGCGAGCTGAAGGAGCAGCAACTGAGGCATTGGTTGCAGATCTTTCAAGCCAGGTCCGCGGATCCGTGTTCCGGATAGATCCAGTATCACGACTTTCTGCAACTTACCTAGATGAACCAGTCCGCCGTCAGCAACGGTTGTGTCAGAAAGCACGAGATATTTCAGATCTGGGAAATGAGTTAGCCCTTCCGTCCCCTCGTTAGTGAGATGTTTGCTGTTCATCACCAGATAGCTCAGTTCGGTCAACGATCCCAATTTGGAAAACCCACCGCCGGTGATTTCCGCGTCTTCTAAAACTAACGTCCCGAGATTGACTAGACCTTTGAGATGTACAAGCCCGGCATCGGTGATGTGTCGACCTCGCAATTCCAAACCCTCAAGTTTGGTTAGCCCGCTGAGATGTCTCATTCCCGTATCGGTGACATGAGGACATTTCAAAGACAGCGCCGTCAATTGCGTGAGTCCTCGCAAGTGTGCCATGCCAACATCAGTGATCAGAGGTGACTCAATTCCGAGTCCCCTGATTCTGGACATTCCGGCCAAATGTGCGAGTCCTTGGTCTGTCACTGAAGAGCGTGGCCCCAATTCCAGGCCGCAACGGGCAGGCGAATCGAAGTGGTCGTAGGTGAGTGTGATCGCTTCGGCAATGGATTTCAGGTCATCGTCGGTGCAGCGTGCATTTCCGTTGCTAATGGAATTGAGCACGACGATGGAGTCTTGCGTACGACTGGTGATCCATTCCGGCCAATCGGTGCCGAACACAGGTTGGGCATCAACTTTAAATCCTTTATCGCGCAATTCGGTCAGAATCTGTCGTTGCCGAATCACGGGATAAACCAGGCGCAGCACCCCCGCAACCATCAGCAGACCAGCAATTGCAAACATCCACCATCCCCAGTGCGGGCTTCGGCGGCGTTCGACTGGAGGCGTGTCTGGCATTGTGTGGTACCTGTATCGAGATGCCTTGAATCGTAAGCGACAGGAACTGAACGGTCGATATGGGAACTTGGATCATTTGGCGGTGGATACACTCGCGCGGTCGCACCCTGCCCTCGACTCAGCGGGGACAGTACAATTCGCCTGGAAGGCCTTTTTGCATCGGTCTTCAAGCCACTGTGCTGAGCGCTCAAGATCAAATGGCCCAAAGAGGTTACGCATGAATCGCCTGTTGCATCGTTACTGCGGATGGTGTGTTGTCGTCGCCGGTTTGCTGGTGGCGCTGGTGTTTCAGCCATCGATTTCAGGCGCCGAACCTCCTCCCCTGGAACCCGTCCGCTTGATCTTCGACACCGATATGGGGAATGACATTGATGATGCGTTGGCTCTCGGCGTGATCCATGCCTTGCAGAGTCGCGGTGAGTGCCAGTTGCTGGCGGTCACGGTCAGCAAGGACAACGAATTTGCCGGACCGTTTTGCGATCTCATCAACACGTTTTATGGACGGGGCAAGATTCCCGTAGGGGTCGTTCGCAAAGGTGTGACCCCCGAAGACAGCCCCTATATCAAAGTGCCGTCACTCGCCAAAGATGAAGGGAAGCTGCGTTATCCGCATGCCTTGCTCAGTGGGAAAGATGCCCCTGAGGCGACCGGATTGTTGCGCAAGATCTTAAGCGAACAACCGGATGGTTCGGTCGTGATGGTGGTGGTTGGGTTCTCGACGAATGCCTCGCGGTTGTTGGATTCGCCGGCTGATTCGCATTCACCAATGATGGGCCGCGAGCTGATTGCCAAGAAGTGCAAGCTGTTGTCGATGATGGCGGGGAACTTCGCCGCTCAGGACCGCGGCAAAGAGTACAACGTCCATGTCGATATCCCCTCGGCGACGAACGTCTTCACCAACTGGCCGACACCGATCGTGGCCAGTGGATTTGAAATCGGTAATGCCATTACCTATCCCGCCAAGAGTATCGAGAACGATTATCGTTACGTGAAACATCATCCTCTGCGCGAAGCCTATGGCCTGTATCAGAAGATGCCCTACGACCGCCAAACGTGGGATCTGACGAGTGTTCTGTATGCCGTCCGTCCAGACCGCGATTACTTCGGCCTGTCAGGGAACGGAACGATTACCGTCGACGACAAACAGGTCACACAATTCGCCGCCGGGCCGACCGGACGACATCGCTATCTGACCGTCAATCCCGAGCAAATTGCCCGCGTCCGCGAGGCCCTGGTGCAACTCGCCAGTCAGCCGCCGACAGCGAATTAGCTCGTAAGATGGGCACTCTTGCCCGTCTTCTTACCATCTCACCTGGTTCAATACTGAAGCCAAGAGCGTCAGTCACTTGGACTTGGGGGGGCGTACGCCTGACCCTTTGCGGATATTACGTCGTGGCGGTAATCGTCGCTCGCAAGAATTCGCGGTTCAGTTGGGAGATGTTGACGACAGAGATTCCCGCCGGGCACGCGGCTTCGCACTCGCTCGTGTTGGTACACGAACCGAAGCCTTCCTTATCCATCTGAGCGACCATCTTCTGCACGCGTTGGGCTCGTTCCGCCTGACCTTGCGGCAACAAGGCGTATTGCGAAACCTTCGCTCCGACGAACAACAGGGCCGAGGCATTCTTGCAACTGGCGACGCAGGCCCCGCAGCCGATACACACGGCCGCGTCGAGGGCCTTATCCGCATTAACCTTGGGGACCGGGACCGAGTTCCCATCCGGGGCATTGCCCACATTCACCGAGACGAAGCCACCCGCCGAAACGATCCGATCAAATGCCGAGCGGTCAACGACCAGATCTCGCAGGATCGGAAACGCGTTCGCTCTCCACGGTTCAATCACGATCGTGTCGTGGTTGTGGAATTTCCGCATGTGCAACTGGCAGGTCGTCGTCTTATGGTCGGGACCGTGAGCCTGACCGTTGATCATCAGGCTGCATGTACCACAGATGCCTTCACGACAGTCGTGGTCGAACGCGACCGGCTCTTCACCCAGGTGATTGAGCTGTTCGTTCAAAATATCGAGCATTTCCAGGAAGGACATCTCGGTCGAGATCCCCTTCAACTGGTATGTTTTGAACTGGCCGCGATCCTTGGGACCGTCTTGGCGCCAGATCTTCAAAGTTAAGTCGAGCGTCGCGCTCATTCCCGATAACTCCTCTTGGTGAGGTGAACTTCATCGAATGTCAGCGGTTCCTGATGGCGGACCGGCGCTGCATTGTCACCCTTATATTCCCAGGCAGCGACATGGCAGAAGTGGTCGTCATCACGCACCGCTTCGCCTTCTTCCTGATATTCCTCGCGGAAGTGCCCGCCGCACGACTCATTACGCTTTAATGCGTCAGTCGCCAGCAGTTCGCCGAACTCCAGGAAGTCGCCGACACGTCCCGCGTATTCCAGGCTCTGGTTGAGCTCGTCGCCTTGCCCCAGCACCCGGACATTTTCCCAGAACTCGCTGCGGAGTTCGCGGATCTTGCCGACCGCCTTTTCCAGGCCGGCCGCGTTCCGCGACATCCCGCAGTTGTCCCACATGATGTGGCCCAGTTCGCGGTGGAAGCTGTCAGCCGAACGCCGGCCCTTGATCCCCAAGAGTTGCTTGGTCTTGGCCTCTGCCTGCCCAGCGGCTTCTCGGAAGGCGGCGTGATCGGTTCCGACAGGCGCCAGCTTGCTGGTCACCAGATGATCGCCCACTGTGTAAGGAGCGACGAAGTAACCGTCCGCCAACCCCTGCATCAAGGCACTCGCCCCGAGTCGATTCGCCCCGTGATCGGAGAAATTCGCCTCACCGAGCACGAACAGACCAGGCAGTGTGCTTTGCAAGTTGTAATCGACCCACAGACCACCCATGGTGTAGTGGATCGCAGGATAGATCCGCATCGGGACCTTGTAAGGATCCTCGGCGGTAATCTTGGCATACATGTGGAACAGGTTGCCGTACTTTTCCTCGATCGCCTTCGCTCCGAGACGTTTGATGGCATCAGCGAAATCGAGATACACCGCCTTGCCGGATGTCCCAACTCCCTGGCCCTCATCGCAGCGTTGTTTGGCATTGCGCGAAGCCACGTCACGGGGGACCATGTTGCCGAACGCCGGATACTTGCGTTCGAGGTAGTAGTCGCGATCGCTCTCGGGAATCTCGTTCGGCGGACGACTATCGCCCTTGGTCTTGGGCACCCACACGCGACCGTCATTACGCAGACTTTCGCTCATCAAAGTGAGCTTCGACTGGTAATCACCGGTCACCGGAATACAGGTCGGGTGAATCTGCGTGTAGCACGGATTGGCGAAGAACGCCCCACGCTTGTAGGCTCGCCACGCTGCGGTGACGTTACACCCCTTGGCGTTCGTCGACAGGTAGTAGGCATTGCCATACCCGCCGGTGCACATCATGACCGCGTGGCCGGCAAGACTCTCAATCGCCCCCGTCGTCATGTTACGCATGATGACACCGCGGCAGACGCCATCCACCGTGACAACATCCAGCACTTCGCGGCGGGCATGCATCGTCACTCGGCCAATGCCGACCTGCCGCATCAAGCTGCCATAGGCCCCCAACAGCAACTGCTGTCCGGTCTGGCCACGCGCATAAAATGTACGCGAAACTTGCACGCCACCGAAGGTCCGGTTCGCCAGAGTACCGCCATATTCCCGAGCAAACGGCACACCTTGCGCAACGCAATGATCGATGATCGCGGTGCTCGATTGAGCCAGCCGGTAAACGTTGGCTTCGCGGCTGCGAAAGTCGCCGCCTTTCACCGTGTCATAGAAGAGGCGATAGATACTGTCGCCGTCATTCTGATAATTCTTCGCCGCGTTGATACCACCCTGAGCCGCAATACTATGGGCCCGGCGGGGTGAGTCGTGGATTGTCACGGCATGGACGTTGTAACCCAATTCGGCCAACGACGCCGCAGCGGACGCACCCGCCAGGCCGGTTCCCACGACGATAATCGTGTATTTCCGCTTGTTCGTGGGAGCAACCAGCTTCATCTCGAACTTGTGCTTGTCCCACTTTTGCGCGATCGGCCCGCTCGGGACTCGCGAAACGAGTCTGTCGCTGCCAATCTGATCCACAGTGCCACTCATGACTGACATCCTTCTGGACATCGGGCCGCAGCCCGTTTTCGCATCGCGTCGTAGCCCGACTCTCTAAGTCGGGACTCCTCATCTCATGCTCCCGACTCAGAGAGTCGGGCTACGCTCGGCAAGAGCCTCGCCCTATTTCTTCAATACAAAAAACACAAACGGCAAGCTGGCGAATCCCACTCCAATCACAATCGCAAACAAGACCCCGAGCTTGGTGATGAACGGAGTGTACTTGGGATGATTTAGCCCCAATGACTTGAACGCACTTTGAAAACCGTGCAGAAGATGGAATCCCAGCACCAGGCTACCCAGAATATAGACAGTCGCGCTGATTGGATCTCGCAACACCTGCAAAGCATGGTCGGCCGGAGTCATTGATTCGTCATATGGCAGCCGCATCTTCCATTCTGCCAGTCGCATATCACTCAAATGCAGCAGCAGGAATCCCAGCACAATGACGCCGGTTACGAACATGTAATTGTGAGGCTGAATGAGCAGCCCGCCAATGAGCTTGCTCTGTTTCTCCCGGTAGCCAATCGGCCGCGCAGCCGTATTCATACGGGCCGTGGAAAAGGCGAGAATGATGTGCAGCACGAAGAGGACGAGCAACCCCGCCTCCGCGACTGGCAGCAACTCGTTTTCGTGGAGCTTATGGGCGTATTTGTTGTAGTGTTCCGCCCCTTGGAACAGCAACAAATTGCCAACCAGATGTACGGTCAGGAACCCGCACAACAACAAACCGGTCGCCCCCATCACCAGTTTTTGCCCGACGGATGTCGAGAGAGCACGGATAAACCAGTTGCTCAGAAGGGCCTGTCTCACCCCGCTCAAGTTGGGCTCCTTTGGCTGCGAATCGTCTGTTGGCCGTTCCTGAATCCCGCGTCGACAAGGCGTATTTGCACCATTGCCAGCAGCCACTGTCCGCGTATCAAGACCAGTTCGATCACCTACGGAATTATAGGCACGGGATCAGACTTCATCGATCAAAGTTCTGCTTCCCGTGCCCGCGAATCTACAGTAGCAGAAGCCTCGCCGGAAGAAAAGCAAGCGGAATTCGATCCACCGGGAATTCATTGAGGGACAGGAAGTCGCTTGTTGTCCTCAGACATGACCCCTAAAATCAGCAGCAATTCCCCTATAAAAAAGAATCCCTCACCGAAAGTTCTCGGCATCATGCGCCGGTGCATTAACGAATTCTCTGACGGCGACGTCGTCGACGATGTTTTTCTGCTGGCCGATAAGCAAATTCGCGCCAACCGGAACGCCGCTCTCTATTTATTGGTGGAACTGCGTGATCGGACGGGCAGCATCAGTGCCCGGATGTGGAACGTCACCGAAGAATCCCAGTCCCACCTGCAGCCGGGAGGCCTCGTCCAGGTCAAAGGCAAGACGCAGCTCTACCAGGGCACGCTGCAGCTCATCGCGACCCACATTTACCACGTGGCCCACGATGGTTTCGACATGGCCGAGTTCCTGCCCAGATCCAATCGAGACGTCTCCAAGCTGGCCGTCCGCCTGCGTGAAATCCTGATGACAATCGAAGATCCGCCATTGCGGGCCTTAATGGAATGCTTCCTGATCGACGAAAAGCTGATGCAGAACTTCGAACTGGCCCCCGCCGGCACGAAGGCCCATCATGCCTACCAGGGTGGCCTGATCGAGCATGTCGTCAACATGCTGGAAGTCGCCCAGCGGATCGCCGATCTCTACCCCGACGTCAACCGCGAACTGCTCCTGGCGGGCATCTTCCTGCACGACATCGGCAAAGTCCGCGAACTCAGCTACGAAAACGGCTTCGGCTACACGGATGAAGGCCAGTTAATCGGCCACATGATCATCGCCATCGAGATGCTCAGCGAAAAGATCCGCGAATCGATCGAACTGACCCGCGAACCGTTCCCCGAAGAAACGTCAATCCGCCTGAAGCACCTGATCGCCAGCCACCACGGCTCCTACGAATTCGGCAGCCAGCGCTTCCCAATGACACCTGAAGCGATCGCCCTCCACTACATCGACAACCTCGACGCGAAAATCCACGAGTTCACCCGCGACATCAACAACGACCCGAACCCACAATCGACCTGGACGGCCTTCAATGCGCGATTGGATCGCAAGTTGTTCAAGGGGCCGAAGAAGACCGAGGCGAGTGGGGTTAAGCCGCGATAGAGTGACGCATGCTGGGACCGAACCGGAAAAAAGTAAGCCAGGTGAGCCGGGTGCCGTAAGGCCCCGGATAATTCTGTGCCGCGTCAAACACGACGCCCGGTGCCTCCCGGCACCGGACTCACCTGCTCAAGCAATTTTGCGTTGGTTTTACGACCGACCAACTCATGCCATCATTGGAACGGAAAGAATCTTGCTTGCCTTCCGAACTTTAATTTGCGGAGTCGCGTTAGCGTTGCTTGCCGGTTGTTCCAAAGCAGCCGTAGATCCCCGTGTGGTGGAAGTAGTTGCTGCGACTAACCATTCGGACGAAACCATTACAGTCGTGCTGACGACTGGATTCGATCCGGATTGTGTAGGCTTTGGAGTGCTTATTCCTACCGATCCAAAACAGAGCGGGCTGACATCGACAGCGCACCTTCCGCGAGTTCATGTCGCTCAGACCGTAGGAATCGTGTGGATTGACGGAGCACACGAAATGGGAAACGAGAGCGAGAAGGCTGCGAAACGACACCAGCAAGATGTCCCGATTCCCAACGAGCTTTTGGCAAAACACCAGGACCGAGAGGACATCCTAAGCTTTACATTCGGCCCCGATAAGAAATGGACCGTCAAGCTGGTCCCTAGCTCAGAGCGGGGGCGGTAATTCCGCTCCGAGTCAGAGTTGTTCGGCAAACTGCGTCAGTCTGAAAACTGTCTGGGCAAGGCCTTGAGCCTCGAGAGTCTTCAGATACTCCGCGACCGTTTTGGGTGGGATCTTGAGGCTGGCTCGGTGCCTGTTGACTGCGGCACAGAAGGCGCTGGATTCAAACTGTAGCTGATCAGTAAGAAATTCATCCGGGTGCTGGGCTCTGATCCCGTACGGCTGAAGAACGTCCTCCGGGAAATCTTTCAAATTGAATGTCACGATGACGTCTGCGCCGCAATGAATTGCGGCGGCGAGCACGTGCCGATCATCGGGGTCAGGCAAAGTGATGTCTGGAATCAACGGTTCAAAGCCAGCAACCAAGCTGTCTAGAACGTGAGCATTCATCAAATCTCGCGTCCGTTGAAGTTGCTCCGGTCTGAGATCAGGTCGATCCCGGAGCACATTCCTGGTCCATTCGTCATGAATGGCGTCAGTCCATTTGGCTCGATAAAGATCGGTCACCGCGAGGTGCATCAACAAGTCGCGCAACGGCGCCGGGTATAACACGCAAGCGTCGTACACGACGGTCAGACCGCTCATCTCAATAACCCATGCCCAGTTCCTGAGCCTGAGCTGCCAGTTCGTCGATCGCCTGTAGACGGTTCTTGTTCATCGCCTGTTTGTAGCGCAGCAAGTCTTTAAACAGAACACGCCGATGAGTGCCCACCTTCCGATAGGGAATTTGGCCCTTATCGAGCTGCTCGACCAGAAACGGACGAGACACATTGAGAAAATCCGCCGCCTGCTGCGTGGTCATTTCGGCGTGAACGGGAATCAGGGAGACAGCGTTCCCTTTACTCATCTCGGTAAGAATATCGTTCAACATCCGGAAGGCGGATTCGGGAATCGAAATCGTCTCAGCAGAAGCCTCTTCCAACTGGATCCGAACCTTCAGCGGTCGCTTGCGCTTCGCAGCAAGGAAACGAGTAAACTTACGGCTGGACTCTTGCGCGAGCAGAGAGTCTTCTGCCGTAGGTGTGATTGTTTCCGAGATTTCGCCGTGAACTGAGGCCATATTTAATTCTCCTGCCTATGGAGAATTCTACGACATAAACGCAGTCAAAGCAATATTCGAAACAAACGACACTGATGGCTTATCGCAAAGTGTCATGATTCCAGTTTAATGTAACGACTACGTAATCACGGAGTGATGAGCATTGCCCAGGCGAGCGTCCGGCGTGAGCCGGATGGTTGTTAGCGACTCACAATCAATGGTGTTTTTTAGCCACAGAATGACACAGAAGAACACGGAAATGCATAAATTGTACGCTTCTTAATTCTGAGGCTACGGCGGGGTGTGCGTGGCGAGCTTCTAAGGAGTTTTTAGCCACGGATGGACACAGATTGAACACGGATTGGGTCATCCTATGCGGGAGTTTTTTCAATATCGCCAAGCCGAAAAGTTTTAGCCTGTGATCTGCAGAAGAATCGCTGCAATTGGTCTTAATCCGTGTTTAATCTGTGTCTATCCGTGGCTAAAAATACTTTTTCTGTGTTTCAAGGAAACATGAGGTCCAGGGCCTTACGGCACCCGGCCCACCTGTCGAATGTTTTGTCGATGGCCGCGGGATTCAGCAACGTCGCAAACAACCATCCGGCTTACGCCGGACGCTCGCCTTGAGACACCAATGAAAAAAGTCGGAGTGACTTCGCGATTGCTCGCGATGCCACTCCGACTTGTTGCTTGATCCGAACTCAACCTTCAAACGCTACTGCTTCAGAGCAGGCTGCGCCTAATTCCTCAGTTATCGCCCTTCGATTTTTCGGGCTTATTCTTGGGTGCCGGATTTCGTTCGGGTTTGGGATCCGCTTTCGGGGCGGGGACCGGTTTAGGATCGACCTTGGGTTTCGGATCAGCCTTGGGTTCCGGCGCCGTCTTCGGCTGAGGCATCGGTTTCGGTGCTGCCTTCGGCTCGGGCTTAGGAGCAGGCTTGGGCTCCGGAGTCGGGTCGACTTTCGGCGGTGTGGGCATCGGCTTCGGTTCGGCCTTGGGCTTGGGTTCGGGTTTCGGCTTTGGTTCCGGTGCGGGCTTCGGATCGGGAACCGGGTCGGGTTTTGGTTTCGGATCTACGGCCGTTTTCGTGTTGGTCTTCGGCGGCGACTTCTGAGTCGGGCTGGCACTCTCCGCGGGATCTTCCGAGGCCTCAGTTTTGGACTTCGTGCGAGCGGTTCCGACAGCAGCAGGTTTGATTTTGGAATTCGCAGCCGGTTCGTCGCCGGGGTCCTTCTTGCCTGCCACGTCGCGGGGTGCGGGCTTGGCCTTGGTATCGACAGCCGGCAATTCCGGAGCCTTCGGTGGGGCCAGGTCGCCAGCCGCTTTCGCGTCTGCCTTAGCAGCAATCGGTGACTGCGGCATTTTCTGCTTCAGTCCCGCTTTGACTGCGGTTTTATCGTCGGTACCAGTGGCGGCTTTCGCTTCGGCACCCTGGCGCTCCTTGCGAAACTTCTGGATCTCCTCGCCGCGCTGAGCAAACTCCTTGCGTTCGTCGGCCTTTACGGCTCGCAACTTGACTGACTTGTCGCCCGTCTTCGAGATCTCAGACAAGGGTGTGGCTACGACTAGATTGTTGTCTTTCGTGTCCGCATTTTTTCCTGCCTTCTGCTGTGCGGCAAAGGTGCGCGGGGGACGAGCATCTTCGTGGTCGACTCGATTCTTAAAGCTGGTCTGGAGACCTTTTTCCCAATTGGCGTTCTGGCGATTCTGCCAGCGCTGTTGAGCAAAGAAGGGATCATAGCCCATCCGACGTGTTCCCACCGCGAACCAGGGATAGAAGCCGCCGGAACTATAGTTCGACGCGTAATAGTCGCCGAAATAATAGTGCTGGTAGCTGGGCCGGAAGAACAGTTGATTGGCGAAAATCGAGCTATTAATCACGATGCTGGGCGAGTAGGAAAATCCGTTGCGGGAGTAGATATTTGCATTCATATAAACCGGTGCAAACAGCAATCCGCGGCGAGCCAGCGAATAGTCCCAATAGCCATTCACAAACACATAACCGCGGGGGGCCCACGTGTAGTACGACGGGGTCCACATCCAGTTCTGCTGTCCTAAGACCCAATAGCCAGGACGCCACATGTAACTTGAGTTTTGCCACACCCAGTTTCCGGACACCCAAATATGATTGGCCGAAGGAGCGTCAACATTGGGGCCCGCTTCAAGTGACGCTGGTGGTTGAGGCAGATAGTCCACATCGGTAGCGTTCGCGTCGGCCCAATAGCCGGAAGTCCATTGATAACCGTTGCCGGCTTCCGCCCAATAGCCTGGGACCCATTGACGTCCCGGAGGCAATGACCGCCAGATGCCGCTAATCCATAAGAAATCGTCCCGCTCATCATCCCAAGCCCAATAGCCGGGAATCCAGGCGACGTTATTTCCCTCGAGTGTTTGTTCGGGAGGGAGTTCCTGGATGGGTTCGGGGGGTGCCTTAGGAGCCTGCACGCCGGGTTCGGGATGGAACGAGATTGTCCCGGCGAACGCTTCATGGACCGGGCCGCGAGTGAGTACTTCGACTCCTTCCGTGGTGTCTGCCGGCTTATTTTGTGCTGCCAAAGGCCGACCGTACGGATCGGTGGCGAACACGACCAGTGCGGCCGCCAGGAACCAATTTGCGAGTGTTTGGAATTTCATCATCAAGTCACCTTTTTGCAATGGTCCAGCAGTCGATCGTCGACGCATTACTGCGTCTGACAGCGTGGGAAAATGAGTGAGAGGGATCGACTGATATCAACAACAACACCGGCGAATGAGCCCGCCCCGCCGATGGGGAGCGTCGTTCGTCAGCGAGTCGTTTGGGGGCCTCAATAGCGCATTTCGTGCCACGGCGCACGTGTTTCCGATGAATGTTCTATTTAAAGCTGATTCAAGCCCGTCGTACCTTGGGGCAACCGGAAAAGTCGCACTCGTCTCGTCAGACAGAACAGAGACTCGACGGCAAATTTGACTGCGTAACGAGCGGGTTGCTCGCTCATGCATCACATTGCTGCGAGGCGACCCGCGCAAAGCTGTGGGACCATGAGTTCAACCAGCTGAAGAACCAAAATCCAGACGCATGACCTGTTGCGGGTGCCCAAATGCAGACTCTCCATAGACGACGGTGATTTTTTCGTCTTCATCACGGCCCACGGTATCTTCATCGTCAATAATTGGTCCATTTTCGACCAGGTAGAAACTGAGTTGCATCAGCCGATCCAGGAGTTGAGAAGGCGTATCAGACGAATTTGAAGTCTCGAATTCCATGAGATCGAGTGCCGCCAATCCCGGGTGCACATCCTACTTCGATCCCGCCGACGTTCGCCACCGGGGCGCTCGTGTGTCATACTCTTCCTGCTTGATCGGCGTCGGGCTGGTCGAGGTATTTTTTGGAGTCCCATTGCAAGGAAACTCTCCATGACCAGTCTTTCGTCGTTGTCGCGCGAGTCGCTGCTGGCTGCTGCTGTGTTTACTGGGTTGGGCATGTGCCTGACGCAACCCGCCGTTGCACAGACCCCACCCCCGCCTCCGCTGCCGTATGGTGAGGCGATTTCGCTCGAACAGGCCCGGAAAGTGATCGCTGCCGCCGAGGTGGAAGCCAAGAAGAACAACTGGCCGGTCGCGATTGCCGTCGTCGATGGTTCCGGATTCCTTGTGGCCTTTCAGCGGTTAGACAATACTCAACTGGGGAGTGTCGAAGTCTCGCTCGAAAAGGCGAAGACCTCCGCCTTGTTTCGGCGGCCCACCAAGGCGTTTGAAGATATCCTGGCCATGGGAGGCGCGAATAACAAACTCTTAAAGTTGCCCGGGGCCCTGCCGATTGAAGGTGGGATACCGATCGTCGTCGGCGGCAAGATCATCGGCGCGATTGGCGTCTCGGGGGTCAAGTCGGTGGAAGATGGCCAGATTGCCGCAGCCGGTGCCGATGCGCTGAAGCCGGCGCCGTAGATAATAGGCGATTTCAAAAGATAAGTCCCATTCGTCCCATGTGTCCTATTTGTCCCAAGAATTTGAATTCAGATGGGACTTATGGGACTGATAGGACGGATGGGACTTATGGGAATTACTTACTGAGACAAGACGACGTCATGTACCAACGGATGCGGCCGGCTTGGGTAGTTTGGCCTGCATCTCGTTTAACAACTGTTTGGCCATTTCGTCTCGCGGAGCCAGCTTGATTGTCTTATTCAAGTGGTCTACAGCGTTTTGCGGATAGCCGAGATATCCATACTGAAAACCGAGCAGGAAGTGTAAGGCCGGTGAGTCGGGCTTGTCCTGGACGGCCTTTTCGAGGGCTCGTAACTGATCGGTGTAGCTCTGATTGCTCGTGTAAAGATCTTTATAGTTCGTCACGACGACTCCCCATTGCTCTTTGACAAGTTGTTGCATTGCATTTTGAGCGGCCCCGGCGGACTCGTCATATTTGCCGGTGGCGAAGAGAGCCTGGCTGAGCATCATGACCAGCACGGGGTTCTTGGGATCGTCGACCACGGCATGTCGCATGGCGTATTCGGCGCCTTTGAAGTCGCCCGACTTGAAGGCCGTTTCACCGTTGTCGGCGTAGCTGATCGCAGTGGTCGCAGTCGGCGTGGTATTGTCGACTGCCACCGTGGCCGGTTGGGCGAGTCCGGACGCATCCGTCGTCACCAGATTCGTCGCCACCAGCGGATAGCCGGGTGACGCATACGTGTAATAACCGGGGCTGGCATATCCCCCAAACCCATTTCCGCCGTACGAGCAATACTGATTGTAGCCGTAGCCGCACCCATACGAACCGTAACCGCCGTAGCCACCATACCCGTAACCACCATAACCTCCGTACCCGTAGCCACCGAAGCTATTCAGCAACGAGCTGACGAGTCCCCAGCCGATCCCGTAGCTTCCGTTCCCCCAGTTATTCCATCCGTTGCCACTTCCACTTCCGTTGCCATTGCCGGTCCCACCTCCGCCGGAACCACCGTGATGGCCGCCCGGCTTACCACCCGAGCCAACACTGCCTGTCCCGGAACCGCGGGCGACGCGAACGCCCCCGTTGCTCCCGCGGCTAAAACTCGACACATGCCGAGTCACAAACGAATTCGGTCCACCCACCACATGACGGCCGGCAGTGACTCCGCCACCAAATTGACGAGCTCCCGGTGATCCACCCGAGCGTCCGATTCCTCCACCCGCATGGGTCCGAACCACACCTCCAAGTTTCGTCTGTCCAAAGTGAGGTCCAGCGGCTCCTCCACCGCGGACACCTCCACCAGCGATACCACCGACACGGCCTCCTCCAATATTGCCACCGCGGAATCCGCCGCCACCCATGTGACCTCCGCCCCAACCGCCGCCGCCGATGTGACCCCCGCCAAAATGTCCTCCACCGAAATGGCCACCACCAAAGTGACCTCCGCCAAAATGCCCGCCCCCGAAGTGGCCCCCTCCGAAGCCTCCGTGAGCTAGTGCCCAACCAGGAACTCCGATAAACAGCGCGGCCGCGACGACCGCACTC
>JAQGHS010000740.1 GCA_028291605.1 Planctomycetaceae bacterium
CGAGCTGATCGTCAATGCCTCGAAGACATCACAAATCTGGGTGAGCACGCACTCGCCGATCCTGGCGGAATCGATCCAGTCACTATCGCGATCCCAGCCACTGCGACTGCAACTCGTCAATGGAGAAACGATTATTGAAGCCGCGGGCGATGATTAGCCAAGTACGTCAGGCACAGCCTGACGTACGCAATCTGTCACGATTTTGCAGGAGAATTGCGATTGCCGCTCTGGGTTGCTTCTGTTGTAGCCGCGTTTCGCCAGAACGCGGGCGAGTGACTGCCGAGGCCCGCACTCTGGCGAGATGCGGCTACGACGCGAGATGCGGCTACGACGAGTTGAGACTTGAGAGTGAATGAAAACGGGATAGAAAATGCCAATCACGTTGAACACGTCAGACACAGCCTGACCTACCTGCTCGAATTCGCGGGGTGGCACAGTTTTTTAAACCCGTGCCACCCACCGGTACTGTTTTGAAAGTCACTTGATCAAAGTCGCGGCACGGTGCCGCTTACGCGATTAATGTCCGTCCGGAATTTCTGGATCTACCAGTAACGCCAGAAGCTGCAATGACTCCTGCCAGCCGGCGTAGCAGAACTCGACCGGGATCGCTGCCGGGATGTCGGCCTGCTCGATGTGGATCTCGGTGCCGCAGAGGACTTTTTTGAGGGAGACAGTGACGTGCATTACGCCCGGCAGGTTGGGGTCATCGAACTTGTCGGTATATCGGATCCGCTCGCCGGGCGTGAGTTCCACGTAGGTGCCGACGAACGAATGGCTCTTGCCTGTGGAAAAGTTGGTGAACGACATCCGGTAGCTGCCGCCGACCTTCGCGTCCATGCTGTGGATTTTGCCGGTGAAGCCATGTGGGGGAAGCCATTTACACATCGCATCGGGGTCAATGAATGCCCGGTAGATGCGATCGGGAGTGCCACGGAGCACTCGGTGCAGTTTGACGGTGTTGCCGGTCTGGGACATGACGTATCTCCTTGAATATGCAGTGTTTCGTGGGGCTAAAAATCAACCTTCAATAAGTCGTCGAACGGCAGTTCGCAAAATCGACAGCACAAAAAAAGATTTAACCAAGTGTGACGGGGAAATTCTCGTAGCCGAAGTCGCCAAGACTTCGGGCCCTCACCAATGCGACCAGAACGAACTCTTGGCGAGTTCTGATACGCAATCCTGTATTGCACCGGTATACTATGTTAAAGGGATCATTGATCGCAGGCCAACGGAGTGCCATCCACATGCGTCGAAATCATGTTAATCACGGGGTCGCCGCAAATCTCGCGATCCTCGGACTGCTGTTGCTGGCTGCGGGACAATCGGCCAGTCAGGAAGCAACTCCGATTCCAAGGAAGAGCCCCCGACCGGCAGTGAATGTCATCCGTGAGGTCCCAGCACCTCTCTTCAATCTGGAAGCACCGGCGGAACCGCCGGTACCGCCGGCTGAAAAGCCCGCAGTGAGGTTTCTCGACGACGGCTTCAAAAAAAGTTACCTCGCGTTCGACAAGTCGTTCAATGCTCGGTTACAAGAGTTGACACTCGACGACGGAACGCCCGAGACGCAACAAGCTGGGACTTCGAAGGGCAAGCCTGGGACGATTACAGTTCAGTGTTGCCAGGAACTGGCCAATGTGCCTCGCAAATTCGTGTATATCGGGACAGGCACGAAGTATCTCCCTCACCGCGATTATCAAGACTGTTTCGCGCTGGCGGCTGTGAAATTCGGTCGAGCTCCCAAACAGAGTTTTTTTGAGCATGGCCGCCTGGGAGATGATCTGTTTAAGTCTTTAAGACGCGAGATTTATTGGACGCATCGCTTCAAAGAATTTGAGACTCGCGGCGGCATCGACTGGCTGCACCAGTTGCCATTTACAACGGTGAACATCACTCCCACGTCCATCGAACTGGATTACAAATATCCTGACTCCGATAGGGGCGCTCACTGGTGGAATAACTTCGACTGCCTGGCAGCATCCGATTTCGACGGAGACGGCTTAGAGGATATCCTGGTGATGATGGACGAGGGTCCCTCAGACGGAACTTATCTGTCGATGCATCCGATGATCTTTTCGCGAAAAACAGAGGGTGGAAAGCTCGAAGTGAAGAACTCGGATTTTCTGGTGAGGTGTTTGCTGGCCTGTCGGAAAATGACTGGCGACACGGCGAAGTAGTAGTTGCACACCGTGAAGGTCCGCCGTTGCCACCCCGCCAGGAATCCGGAATTATCTTGGTTCGAATCCCTGCTTTCGGATAACTTCAACACTGCTGTGCCTGCCATTTCGTCACGGGTTGAGGAGAGTCGAGTATGTTGAGCATTCTCGGACGCGGGATTGAACTGTGTGATGGAATCACTCGTCGCGAAGTCATGCGGGTTGGCGGGTTGGGCATGGCTGGACTTTCGCTGGCGGATGTCTTGCGTCTGCAGGCGGGGGCTCCCAACGGGGCAGGGCGGGGCAAGTCGGTCATCATGATCTGGCTGCGGGGCGGGCCATCGCACATTGACAGCTATGACATGAAGCCGGCGGCGCCCCCGGAAGTGCGCGGGGAATTTCAGTCGATTGCGACCAATGTGCCGGGCATCGAGGTCTGTGAGTATCTGCCCCGTAACGCTCAGATGATGGACAAGCTGGCGATTGTCCGGGGGATCAAGTCGAATGATTTGGGGGACCATACTCCGCACTACATCATGACGGGGTTTCCAGACCGCGGAAAACGGCCGGCGTTTGGATCGGTGGTCAGCTATCTGGCGCCGCGGTCGGACGGTCTGCCGCCGTATGTCAGCCTGATGTACAAGGCACCGGGTTTGTACGACAACGAGAGCCCCGCTTATACCGGACCCGCTCATCGACCGTTTGTGCCGAAGGCGGAGGGACTCGCGAACCTGTCGCTGGTGAAGGGGATTTCGCTCGATCGTTTGCGTGAGCGGCGCGAGTTGCTGAGCGAGTTTGATGTGCTGAGCCGCGAGGCGGAGTACGTCGGTGTGCTGCCCAGTTCTGATGCCTATACCCAACGCGCCCTGGAGATGATTACCTCGCCTAAAGTCCGCCAGGCGTTTGAGGTTTCGAAAGAGTCGCCGGAAATGCATGCCCGGTACGGTAAATTCTGCGAAACCTTTTTGCAGGCTCGCCGCCTGGTGGAAGCCGGGGTGAGTGTGGTGACGTTGAGAGTGGGGGACTGGGACACTCACGAACATAATTTCCGGGATATGCGCGATCAGCTGCCGCAACTCGATCAAGGTTTTCAGGCCTTGGTCACTGACCTGCACGAGCGGGGTTTGCAGCAGGATGTGGCCGTCGTGATGTGGGGTGAGTTTGGGCGGGCTCCTCGCGTGTCACGCATTGCCGGTCGTGATCACTGGCCTGATGCGGGAGTCGCCGTGATGGCGGGAGGTGGGTTCCAGGTCGGCCAGGCCATCGGCGAGACAGATTCGCATGGAGCACGGGCGAAGGGAACACCCTACACGCCCAGCAACATCATGGCGACTCTGTATCGGCACCTCGGCATCGACCCGGCGGCGACGATCCTGGACCATCGCAAGCGGCCGATGTATGTGCTCGATGATCGAGATATTGTGCGTGAGTTGGGTTAAGCAGTGGGAGGGCGAGGGACCCAGAGGGTACCCCGCCGAGCCTAAGACGAGCTCTAGCTCGGCGACCGCCGGAGGCATCTCACTATACGGCCTCCGGCGGACGCCGACCTGCGGTCGTGTTAGGCTCGGCGGGAGCCTCGCCCTCCCAACCACATCGCCGCCGCGATTGTCCATCCTCGTCACGACAACTAGAATGAATTGGTGAACTTGGCCGTCGCCCACGGAAATCGATCCCGCTGGCTGAGATTCTGTCACAGATCGTCTTGGTGTTTGGTTCAGCGGATTTGTCAGGCCGCTGCAAAAGATCTGTGGGCCGGCGGCTGCGTATTGTCATGCATAGGAGATTGTGGAACATGAAACGTTTGAATTGGACTCGTACCTGCCTGCTGTGCAGCGTCATTGTCGGGGCCTCCCTGATTTCGCAAATCGGTCCCGGAACGCCGTCAGTCGCCTGGGCTGCCGATGAAGCCGGATCAACATTTAGCGGTCAGGTGGTCCTCGACGGCGAGATCCCCAAGTTGGAGCACGCGACGACAGATGCGGATCCTAAGGCTCAAGATTTGAAGCAATGTGGAATTAAGTTCGTCCCCCAAGAAAAGCTGGTCGTGGATGCCAAGTCGAAGGGGATCGCCAATGTCTTCATCTATCTGAAGAAGGCCCCGGCGGATATGCCCGCGGCATTGAAGAAGTCGAAGTCGCCCAAGGTCACGTTCGATCAGAAGGGCTGCCAGTTCCTGCCGCACGCCTTGCTGGTCCGCAATGACCAGACGGTGGAAGTGCTGTCCGACGACCCGGTCGGTCACAACACGCACACGTATCCGGTCCGCAACAACCCGTTCAACTCGGCGATCAAGGCCAAGGAACGAACCGGCGTGCCGGTCACCGCGAAGGTCATTGAGAGTCTGCCGCTGCAAGTCAAATGCGACATCCATCCCTGGATGACGGCCTGGTGGTTGGTTCTCGACCACCCGTACGCCGCGGTCACCGATGCCCAAGGCAATTTCAGCATTGCCGATCTGCCGCCTGGTAGTCACGAATTTGTCGTCTGGCAAGAAAGCGTGGGCTACATCGAGCGTAAACTGGTGGTGAAGGTCGAAGCTAAGAAGAATCCCGCCCCGGTGACGATCAAGGCCCCTATTGCTAAGTTCAAGCTCTAATAAAGTTTGTCGAATGCCTGTTACGGCACTCGCGAAATTGAAAAACACCCGTTGCCTGCGGAGGCGACGGGCGTTTTGTATTTATGGTGGGAAACGAGTTAGCGACTTCCCGGTTGCCTTGTCCGGAGACTCTCCCAAGCGGTGGCGGCCCGGGGATTGAGTTGCACATTGGAACTTGACCTGGCGGCGGCCGATTCTTCTGCAGCGTTTAGCAGCGCGGCATCCATCGCATCGAAATCATGAATGTAGACGGACACCGAGACTGACGAGTTCGAAAACTCGCGGCCAGAGTTGGTTCCACTGCGGAAGGGGCCGCCGAATCGCTTGGTGCTTGTCGCGCCCCGGCTGACGCCTCCCAGAAAAGCTCGGCCACGGTCCGGTACCGAGACGGAGGTGCCAACTCCAAACTGGCGGAGGACCGGTTGTTGCACGGCTCGATCCTGAGCGTGAACGGTTATCACACTGGAGAGGATTGCGATTGTCGGCCAGATATGGAGTCTCATGTTGAGCATGGTTGCTGCAATATGCCTCGATCGGTGGATCTTTAATCCACCTCGCTACTGCGAATGCGTTTCGATCGCGGAGCGATCAACGACTTTCAAGCTATCACTTCGAAACTCTCGGGTGAAGAGCAATCTGCAGTTACTTGAACAGCAGTTGCCGGAAAAACTGGGTTGCCAGCGGGTCATTCTGGCGCATGTCCCAGACGTGATCGCCGTAGCCTGCCTGGGCCAGGACGTAGACTCCCATCGCTAACTGACCGATCGCCATGTGGCCGCAGGTGAATTGCCCAATCCCGGCCAGACCGCCGATCGCCAACTGCCCAATGGCCACGAAACCACAGGTTGCCTGCCCCAAGCCGAAGAGTACGCCCACTCCCACCTGGCCGATCGCGATCGCCCCGCCGGAGACTTGTCCCATCGCCAAACCGCCATGGGCAAACCGACCAATGGCGATGATCCCTCTCGCTGTGACACTCCGCTGGGTTTCCGGATTGATGCCCCACGTTGTGTGCAGCCACGGCAAGCCGAATAGAGTGTTATGGGATTTGAATTCGGCGAACATTTTGCCGTCAGGATAATGAAACCGCTTCCAGAGACCGAAGCCAGTGTCTTGCGTCTGGTACTCGAATTCGGGGGGATCCAGCAGTTGGCTCTCCATGCGTCGCCTCAATCTTGCTTGGGCTGGGCTTCCTGCACGGCGATCACCAGGACTACTTTGAGGTGATCCGCGTGCAGCGAGCTCGCAATCACCACGGCATCACTCAGTTGAACCCATTCCAGCATGCGATCCAGTCGCTTGCCAGCCTCGTCAGGTTTCAGCTTGTGAAATGCCTGCAGCTGTTTCAAGAGGAATTCCCGACGCTCACGAATTACGTCACCCAGCAATCGTCCATGCAGTGCAACAATCTGGCTGGCATCTGCGAAGCACGCGGCTCGCAGTTTCTTCAAGCGATCGTCTGCCCCCCATGTGTTCGAAGGTGACTGGCTGAGAAAATCGCGGATCAACTTTGGAGAGCTGGCGACCAGGAAATACTCAGGCGACAGCGCATAGGCCGGTTGGATGGGACCCAGGCTGTCGATCCAATGAACGGTGACTCCCTGTTGATCGATGTGTTCGATGGCGGCTTCATCGGGTGAAGTCGCGTTGTGCATCGCGGTCAGCAAACTGACAGTCGTTCGTAACGCGTTGTCTACCGAACTCCGCACGTTAGGCTTGGCTGCGCGTTCGTTATTTGTTGTATCGCCCTCTGCCTGGACCGGCAGAGCCACGGCCAGCAACCCATCGACCGGGACTGCCGCGAGTTGCAGATCTTCACGAGGAACCAAGTAACCTCCAAAGTCCCCCGGAAGCTGAGGCAGAATATCGGTCAGCAAGTCATTTCCCAAAAGGAAGCCATTGATGACTTGGCGCGTGCTCTTCATTTTTTTCAGGCCATCTGCGGGAATCTGCGAAAATGCCCACTCGGTCATATCTGCGAGATCGTGGCGGCCGGCAAACGCCAGAATCGCCGTCTTGGGAACTCGGGCCAAAAATGCCGGTGCGCCTGAAGTCTTGGACACCAGCTTCATCCAGAATGAGTTTTGTGCCAGGTCATCCGACCGAGCGATGATTTCGGCCACGAGTCCCGATTCCTGCCGGACCCCGATGCCAATTGCCTGACATCGTGCCCAAGCCCCCTTGATCAGGCGCTCGACGACATCTTTCGCCTCAGAGGGGCGCGATTCCCGGGTGGGATCCCAGGCGGCAGGCTGAATAAAAATGCGAATGGCGGCAGCCGGATTCAGCGCCTTCATCGTCTGTTGAAAGTTGGACTCGCCAGACACAGCGCCGCGATGCTCGGCGTCTTTCGCGAGGTCCAAGACAGGCATTAATGACTCCGCCCGATCGCTCACGATCAGCACGTCGTCGATCAACGAGTAGAACAATGGATCGCCCGATTCACTCGCCTTGCTGCGGCTAAAGTAAACCTGTCCATGGTGCTCAAACCGAGTCTCTGTGCGCGGCTCTAACTGCCCCCAGGCTTCAAGAATCACGGGTAAATCGGCGGGCTGCTTCAATCGCAACAGGAGTACCGACCGAGGCCGTCCCTCCGTTTGTGGCGTGATGCTCAACAGGACTTCCTGTCCCAGCAGTTTTTCCAGCCAGCCTAGCAGCGGCTGCTTGGTGACGTCGCGTACTGTCTGCTGCAGTTCCTGGAGATCCTTAATTTCTTTGCTCTGGAGCAGATGCTGCCAGGCCGAGTGCCGCTGGATGCGTTGGAACACTTCGGAAGTCAGGAACTGCCGAGTTTGTTCGGACAAGCCCCGCGCTTCGACCGCCAGGCCAACATCCTTGGGAACCAGTTGCCACAACTCGCGACGCGGTTCTGCGGCCTCGAGCGAACAACTGCCGACGATCAGTCCGACACAGCAGGCCAGCAGGCCTGATTTCAAATGGCGAGACGCTCGCAAACCACTAGGCATAGATGAAATCCAAGCTCCCTGATCAGAACCAATCACGTGGGCGACTTCTGTACCTGCGGCACGGTTCGCCGCAAGAAATTCCAGGCGTCTTCGACCGAATTACTGATGGGTGCCAGCTCACGAGACCACGCCGGGCTCCATTCCGAACCAGCACCGGTTGGACCGGGAACCGGAGCAGTCGAGGACGCGCTGCTGGCAGGCCAGAGTAACGCAAAATCCTGAGCCGCCGCGAGCGACTCGTTCGCCAGTTGCGAGTAGGCCCCCTCGGCCGAGACCAACACGGCCCCCAAGTCGGCCTTTGGCTTTGACTCAGCGTGTTCGCTGACGTCCGCGACCCGGTGATCAGCCCGATCCAATCTTTGTTGCACCGTCGAACCGACAAACACAAGCCAGAGTGCTGCGACCGTACCGGCTAATACGGCCCACGTCTGCCAAGGTTGCGGCGCCTGTGTCTGAGCCGATTGTCGATACGGGCGCACCTCACTTGGCCGCGCGGGCTGCTCGGCGCGAATGATCGCGAGAATTTGCTCGGTAATTTTGGATGTTAGACCGCTAGACGCCACGGGTAAGGTAGTCCGCCATGAGGCGATACCACGGGAGAGCAGGGTGGCATCATGCAATTGCAGATCGCAGGCAGGGCACGTCGCTGCGTGAGCCTGCAAATCCGGGCACTGCGGGGCGAGTCGTTCGTCCAACCGCTGATGCAGGCGTGCTTCGAATTCAAAACATTCCATGGGAACACTCATTGGTTCTACATGATCTGACAACAAACTAATCCGGTCGTCGATCGAAACCGAGACTTCGTAACATATCGGCAATATCTCGGCGAGCCCGATGCAGCCACGTCTTGACGGTCCCTTCCGGACACCCCAATGTCTGGCTGATCTGCGAAACACTTAACTCTTGTTCGTAAAATAAGATAAAGCACGTTCGGTGGTCTTCGCGTAACGTCGCCAGAGCCCGCTGAACGGCGTCTGAAAAGTCGGTATCGCGAGTCGCGTCGGGCTTACTCGGCAGTTCATTCAGGATTTCATTCGAGGTGGGAGTTCGGATCCGTTTGGATAAGGCTGTCCGGCAACAATTGGCCGCGATCATCAGCAACCACGGCTTCAGTGGACGCAGTTTGTCCCACCCGGCAAGGCTGCGAAATGCACGCGTAAACACTTCCTGCGTAATATCTTCCGCATCCTCGCGCTGCCCCACCATGCGGCAGCACAGCCCGTAAATCGCTCCCTGAAATGTCTCGACGAAACGGCGTGCAGCGACAGCATCGCCCGCCAGGCACCGTTCGACTAGTTCCACCTCTGGTCCGATCACGGATACATCCCGTCCTACAGAGGTGATACCGGACTCAGCCCTACTTCGGTTTCAGCGGAAACAAGAATCAGTGCCGGGAGTTAGAGATCCCAAGGCACCGTGGGACGGGTCTCCAGGCCCGTCCGTCCCTTTCTTCGCATCTAATGGGAGGGCGAGGCTCCCGCCGAGCCGAAAGCAACCGCAGGTCGGAGTCCGCCGGAG
>JAQGHS010000746.1 GCA_028291605.1 Planctomycetaceae bacterium
ACACGACATACCGATGGAATCCCATCGAGTCGAGTAGCGCACAATGCTCCCAGGCACTTTGCAGCATGGGACTGATGGAATCGTCTTCACCGTATTTCTCGCTCTGCGCGGGATCGACCGAGCCACAATTCACGCCAATACGGATGGCGCAATCATTCTCAGCACAGACGTCGGCGATGAACTTCACCTTGTCCTGCCACGGTTTCTGACGCTCATGGTGATAGAGATGCCCGGGGTTGTACCGGACTTTGTCGACATGGGGAGCCACTTCGGTCACCAGCCGATAATTCTCTTGCAAATCGACCGACAGGTTCGCGGTCGTTTGCTTGCGGATCTCGGCGAGAGCTTCCGCGTCTTTAGAACTATCGACGGCAATTCGAACGACATCCGCTCCAGCCGCTTCGAGATCACGCACTTGCGCGACGGTGGCATCAATGTCTTGAGTGTGAGTTGCCGTCATACTCTGCACGGCAATCGGATAGTCCTTACCGAGGTGAATCTTACCGATGCGAACAGAGCGTGTCGGGTTGCGGGGCAAGTCCAAGATTGTTTCCTTATCACCTGTCTTAGGCGAGCGTTGGGTGTAAGCCCAATGGTTGTTGGCGACTGTATCTACGTTCGACGACGGCTTTTTTACTCAACATCACGTACAAGAATCTCGACCGAATCATTGAGATCGCTATCTGCGATGTATCGCATTCCTGCTGCCAGATCAACCGCGAAATACGCTGGCCTCTTAACCGTTAGGGGGCGCTACGCTGGAACGCCTGCGTTTGTGGGAGTTTTTTGTCGTTGTACCCACAACACGGCGAATCCGGTCGCGGTAAACGCAGGCGCTTCCAGCATGGTCCAGAAAAAGGGCATGCCGACGGCGACGTCGATTCCCAGCAGGATCGCTCCATGAATGATCGCCACGATTCCCAGAAAGGTAATCAGCGGGCGATAACGGACCACATCGAACGAGATAAACAGCACCAACGCCCCATGTAAGGCATACAGGGCGGAGGTGGTCCGAGCGAGATAACTGACAATTCGTGACTGGGGAAAGGTCTCCAGCCCGCAGAGATCGTTAATCTGCGACATCCATTCCAACGGCATCATGACGGCGATCAATGCCAACATGTCGATGAGCCCCAGCAGCCTCAATCCCCAGATGAGGACGAGTTCGCTGCCAAGTGCGTCTCGATTCGAGTTGTTTACATCAGCCGGCGAATTCATAGGTAGCTGCGGGGATGTCAATAATGCGGTGCGGGATCAGGAACGTGCGGGCACTTGCAGAAATTCCAGCAACTTGTTGGCCGCTGCGGCGGCGAAATCCGGGTCATTAATGTGATTGTTCATTTCGATCAATTCTACGGCGCCGTGATTCTGACGAATGGCATCGTAGAGTGCTTCCCTCGCCTGTGGATCATCGAACGACTGGCCGGTTTTATCAATCGCCGAGACACCTTGTAATGGCAAGATGATAGCAACCGGTCCCGTGGACGCGGCGGCCTTGCGAGCGATTTCCAGGCCGAGGAGTCGATTTTCTTCAGGCGTGGTTCGCATCAACGTCACGTTGGAATTGTGAACGTGAAACTTCCGTGCTGCGAACTTGGTCGGAACTGTTTCCCGCGGACCAAAATTCACCATGTCCAAGGCGCCCACCGAAATCACCTGGGGAACTCCGTGTAATCCGCCGGCGGTCAGTCGCGTGGGGCCGGCGGTCAACGTCCCTCCGACCAGTTCGTCGGCGAGCTCGGTCGTGGTGATGTCCAGAACTCCGGCGATCAAACCCTCCGCAATCAACGATTCCATCGCCTGGCCGCCATTGCCCGTAGCATGAAAGACCAGAACCTCGTAGCCGGCTGCTTCAAGAAGTTCTTTGGCTTTGGTAATGCACGCGGTCGTGACGCCAAACATGGTGGCCGCGATCAGCGGTCGCTCGGCCGCGACAGGTGCGGGATGCGGTAGCGTGACCATCCCTGCCATCGCTCTTGCCGCCTGGCCCAGGACTTCTCGTGAAATGCGATTGATCCCAATTAGATCGACCACCGAATTCAGCAGGAGAATATCTTTGTCACCCACATAGGGGCGGGTCTGCCCCGAGGCCAACGTGCTGACCATCAGCTTGGGAACACCAATCGGCAGAGCCCGCATCGCGGCCGTAGCGATTGTCGTGCCGGCCGAACCGCCCAAACCCAGCACGCCCTGGACTTTTCCCTGGGCATTCAAGTCGCGAATCAAGTTGGCCACACCTTCGGCGGCGAGCGTCACCGCAACGCCCCGGTCGCCTTTTAACTGGACGGCCTCAAACGTCGTGCCAGCAGCGTGAAATACGGCCTCACGTGAGATGTCAGGGACGATGTCTGGCGGCTGCAGACTGCCAGCGTCAATGACCTGCGTCTGGATCCCGTATCCAGACAGCAGATCACGCACAAAGGCAACTTCTCGGCCTTTCGTATCCAGCGTCCCGATGAGATAGACACTCATGATGGTTGTCGCAAGTTGTAGCCGAAGTCGCCAAGACTTCGGGGGATCGATAGACAATGCGGCCAGAACTCTTGGCGAGTTCTGCTACGGCCGCCACTACTTCGACTCGCGCAGCCAGTCGGCAATCCACAGTTGGCTGCTCTTGTCAGCCGATCGAGTGGACGTCCACATCATCTTTTTGCCGTCGGGACTAAAGACAGGCAAGACATCCATGATCGGACTGTCTGTGATCTGTGTCACGTTGCCGCCAGTGAGCTTGCCTTCCGGGTAGGTCAATTCCATCGTAAAGAGATGGAACTTGGCCGTCGCCGGCCCCTTGGAATAGTCAGCACCCGACCAGATCAGGTACTTGCCGCTCGGGTGGAAGTACGGGCACCAGTTGACCTGGTCTAAGTTTTTGGTCAACTCGACTTCTTGTTTGCCGTCCACCGAAATTGCGAACAACTGCAACATGTCAGGCTTGAGGCGATCGCTGCGGAAGATCACCCATTTCTGGTCGGGAGAGAAGAAGGGGCCACCGTCATACCCCTTGGTATTCGTCAACTGCCGGACGCCAGTGCCATCCGCATTCATGATGTACAGATCCGGATCGCCATCTCGATCGGATGTGAACACAATCTGCTTCCCGTCAGCGGAATAGCTCCCTTCGGCATCGTAGCCCGGCGATTCAGTCTGGCGTCTGAGCCCAGTTCCGTTCAGATTGATCGTGTAGAGATCCATGTTCGGATCAAAATTCCACTTGTAACGAGGTCGCCCTCCCTTAGCGAGCTCTTCGCGCTCTTTGAGTTCCGTAGTCTCGATATAGGGATCGGTGTGACTGGACGCGAACAGCAGCGTCTTACCATCGGGAGAAAAATAGCTGCAGGTCGTCCGCCCGCGTCCCGTGCTGATCAGCCGCGGCGTTCGTTCATCGAGTTTCTGCAGGTAAATCTGGTAGAAGGGATAGCCGACCGGATAGGCCTGATAAATGATCCATTCGCCATCGGGCGAGAAATAACCTTCACCCGCCCGAGGCAGGCCCGAAGTCACCTGGCGGGCATTGGCGAGGAATTCGCTTTCATGTTTCGACAACTCGACAGGGGCGGCCGGCGGTGTGGGCTCAGCGGCAGTCGCGATGCTTATGAGACATAACCAGGCACAGAGGGAGACTCGGCACATGCGGCAGTCCTTTCAGAGGAAACTCAAACCCCGCCAGTTACTGGCCGGGAGATGTCGTACAGGATGTAGCCACGCTCGCCAGAGCGTGGGACTCTTGGATGATCGCCCACATTCTGGCGAATGTAGCGACATCAAATTCACGCTTCCATTGTGGCGGCAGTGCAGGCAAACTCCAAGCGCGCGGCAACCTTGCCGGCGGAGGAAACTTTACCCGTCATAAAATAGGTGTTCTGCAAAACTTCCGTGAGCTCGACTTCAATGTCGAGCACATCGCCCGGCCGCAGCATGTGCCGGAATTTGACGTTGTTGATTCGCGTAACGACGGGGACCTGTCCCGTGCCGACTGACTGCAGTCGCGAGACGAGAATGGCCCCCGCCTGAAAGCAGGCTTCGCACTGCAAGACACCCGGCAGGACGGGAAAATGCGGGTAGTGTCCGCGAAAGACGTCCAGGTCCGGGGACAACACCTTACGGGCCACGATCTTCTTGTCAGTCACCTCCAGGACTTCATCAATCCACAAAAACGGATCGCGGTGAGGAATGGCGTCGCGGATTTGATCAATCGTCAAGGCAGTCATGCGGGAAAGACGCTCCGGAATTTTTGAATCGCGGGTTGTTGCGTGGGGTCAGTAAAAAAGCAAACGATCGGAAAATCCATGATTTTCCGATCGTTTGAGGTTAAGCAGTTGCAGTGCAGAATGCCAGCGTCGTGGGATAGGCATCCTGCCTGTCAATCGCGAAGCGACAAAGCGATGAACCGAGAGACTCTAGTAATGCATATGCCAATGGGATGATGAATGGACTTCGGGTTTGTCACTTAAGGGCACAAAAGACAGGCAGGATGCCTATCCCACGGAGGCAGCTACTTATCCAGCAACTGCCGGTACATATTGATCGCTGCGGGCCCGACAAGTACCACGAAGATGCCGGGGAAGATGAACAGCACGAGCGGGAAAATCATTTTCACCGCGGTCTGCTGGGCTCGTTCTTCGGCCAATTGACGGCGTCTGACTCGCATACTGTCTGACTGCACGCGCAGCGCCTGGGCGACACTGGAACCGAACCGATCCGCCTGAATGAGAATGGCAGCCAGGGCCTTCAGGTCATCGACGCCGGTCCGCACACCCAGTTCATGCAGGACTTCGCGGCGCGGACGGCCGATCTGCAATTGAAAGTTACATTTGTCGAATTCCGAACACAGTTCGGGGGCCGAATCGGCCAGTTCTTCGGAGACACGGCGCATTCCCGCATCCAGACCAAGCCCGGCCTCCACACATACGACGAGCAGATCGAGCGCGTCAGGCAGGCTCATAAAGATCTTATCCTGGCGCGACTTTTTCAAAAGGAGCAAAACCAGTTCCGGCAAATAAAACGCAATGCCGCCACCAATGACGATGGCCGCTAGACCATTTTGTTTGAACCCGTACATCGTCAGTCCATATCCGCCGCCGATTAACGCCCCCACCATCAACATGCAAAACTTGATGGCCAGATACATCGACGAAGCGTTCGGAGATTGAAAGCCGGCATTGGCGAGACGGATCTTCAGTTCGCTGACTTCCAGTTCCGACTTGGGCTGCAAGGCCTGGGACAAGGCGGGAGCCGCCTTCTCCAGCATGCGGCCCATATTGGAAGCCGTGCTTTCCTCGCGCCCGCGGCGTCCCGGATCACGCAATTCATCCAGCCGCTCAGTCGCGCGGGACTGTTTGCCGTTGAGAAAGCTGATGACGGCCCAGGCGGTGAAGGAGATCACACCGAATGACGCATAGGGTAGTAAGCTTGTTAAGTCGATCATCTTATCTCAAACCTCAGTTGCCTCGCGGCGTCCTTACTGCACCATCAGCCGGAACACGCTAGCGTCCGGTTCGAAAGTAGTATCCAGCCGACATCTTGTTCTGAACCGTAGGCTAGCGCCCAGTGGCTGATTACACCTTAATCGCAATAATCTTCTTGATGACCACCGCTCCCAGGACCTGCAAGCCGGCGGCCACCGCCAGCATCTTCTTACCCATGGGGTCGCGGAACAAAGTCATCATATAGTCGGGATTGAGCTGGTAGACCGCGATGAAAATGGCGATCGGCATCGCCATCAGCACAATACCGCTGATACGACCTTCGCCGGTCAGCGCCTGTACGGCACCTAGGATCTTGAAGCGTTCGCGGACGATATGTCCGATTTTGTCGAGGATTTCTGCCAGATCTCCACCCGCCTGGCGTTGAATGACGACCGCGGTGACGAAGAATTTGAGATCCATATTCGGAACTCGCTTCAACATGCTCTTCAATGCCTGGTCGATCGACTGTCCCAGGTTTTGTTGTTCGTAAGCCATGCCAAATTCGGTCGAGATCGGCGCGGGCATTTCGTCGATGACGACGTGCAGGCCCGACGACAAGCTATGCCCCGACCGCAAGGCACGAGCAATCAATTCCAACGCGTCCGGAAGTTGTTTGCTGAAGGCATCGAAACGCTTCTTGCGACGCCACATGATCCACATGAACGGCAAGGCGCCCATCATGATCGCGGCGATCGGATAGAGCGGCGGCGGCGACTGCACAATGATGGCGCCGACCAGCCCGACACACGCCAGACCGCCAGTCATCGCGAAGAACATGTCAGCTTTAACGGGCGAATCAGCCTGTTCGAGCAATAAGGGCAAGTTGCCGAGGCTACCAAAGAAGGAGCTGATTTTTTGGCTGACACCACTCATGCTGTCCCGCATGAGCGACGCTTGCTGTGGCTGATTATCTCCGCCAGCCTTCGTGCTGGTCAGGATCTGCAGACGGTCTTCGGCGCGGGTGGGCTTCAGGTCGCGTACCAGGTACCCAACGGCGACGACCAGGGCCGTGACCGCAAGAAACGCTACACCTGAAACCATTAACGGATCCATGACACTCTTCCATTATCGGCGACCATCATCAGCCACCAGTTGCGGCGGCGATATTACGTCCGATTTCCCTATCGCGTTGAGTTATTTGTTCGGTAGCTTCGCTCTGGCGAGCGTGGCTACAGAATTACGGACGCCCCAGCACACGTTGCTGGAACAATGTCGATGGCAGACGAATGCCCGCTTGCTGAAAGCGGTCCAGGAACGCCGGCCGCACGCCGGTCGCTTCGAAGTGGCCAAAGCAACGGCCCGTTTCATCCACACCGTCTTTCACGAAGACGAAAATGTCCTGCATGATGACCGTGTCGCCTTCCATGCCCATGACTTCTGTAATGTAGGTAATCTTGCGCGGCCCACCCTGCAGACGGCTGGCTTGAATGATCAAGTTGACCGCTGACGAGAACTGATGCCGCAAGGCTTTGAGCGGCATTTCCACGCCGCCCATCGTGATCATGGTTTCAATACGGGCGACGGCATCACGCGGATTATTGGCGTGGACCGTCGTCATCGAACCTTCGTGGCCAGTGTTCATGGCTTGTAACATGTCCATCGTTTCGGGACCGCGACACTCACCGATGATGATCCGGTCGGGACGCATACGCAGGGCGTTACGCACCAGATCCGTTGCGGTGACGCGCCCCTTGCCTTCGATGTTGGCAGGACGAGTTTCCAGACGCAGCACGTGTTCCTGCTGGAGTTGGAGTTCCGCCGCATCCTCGATCGTGATGACGCGATGATCTGACTGCACGAAGCTGGATAACGTATTTAGCAGCGTGGTTTTTCCCGAGCCGGTACCACCGCTGATGATGATATTCAATCGTGCCTTGATGGCACCTTCGAGCAGCATCACCATTTCCGGCGTGAAGGCTCCAAATTTGAGCAGGTCTTCCAGCCCAAGCGGCTTCGATCCGAATTTACGAATGGTGATCGAAGGCCCATCCAAAGCGAGCGGCGGGATGATGGCATTCAGACGTGAACCATCGGGCAGACGGGCGTCGACCATCGGCGTCGTCTCATCCACGCGACGGCCGACGCGCGACACAATGCGGTCCAGGATCTGCAACAAGTGGGCGTTGTCACGAAAAGTGACATCAGACCGAATGATGCGACCATGCTTTTCAATGAATACGTTCTTGGGGCCGTTGATCATAATATCAGCGACGCCCGGCTCCTTGAGCAAAATCTCGAGCGGTCCGTAGCCGAAGGTTTCGTCCAGCACCTCTTCAATCAGCCGCTCACGCTCGGAGCGATTGAGGAGTGAGTTCTCGGTATCGCACAGGTGTTCGACAACCAGGCGGATTTCGCGACGTAAGGTTTCACCCTCGAGGTCGCCTAGTCGCGATAGGTCCAGCTTTTCCACCAACTTCGAGTGGATGATCGTCTTGAGCGTTTCAAAATCGACCTCTCCGCCATTGATATTGCGGGAACCGGCACGCGGTGGGACGGGACGAGGGGCAGCCGAAGGGATAGGGGCCATGAATGTCGCAACTCCAACCAGATCAAACGATCGAGACAAATGTTTACAAAACACCCCTCGTCAGACGGATTAAGAAACTCCGCCCGATGACGGGTCTCTACAAATCTAGGTCACAAAATCGAGTGATGCCGGATTGCAACGATTGGGTTGAGAAAAAAGTGAGCCGGCCATCCGCATCGGTTGCGCTCAAGAAGCCGACGTCACGGACCGGAATGAGTGCGTCTATCCCGATAAAGTCCGTAAAAATCGCTATGCCGTAAAAGCGATCCCTGCCGTGGACAAGAGAATTTACAATCCTAACTTTTTTAGCAATTGCCAAGGCCCTGCAATCCCTGCCACCAGCACAACGCATCCTGACGTCGGACAGTTATTGGAGATCCACGCCGATTCGTTCGGTCGCGAACGAATCGCGGAGCTAGGGTTCCACATGTGGTAATAATGCCTCACCAGAAGCGGCTCTGAGAGCATTTGCACATTAGGCCTTTGTGCATCATTTCAATCACCATCGCGTCAAACATAATGTAGAGTTAAGCGACACTGGACTAATCCCAAATATCATCGGCGGCAGCCACCGACGCGAGCAAGGGACAGCAGCCACATCACGTGGGCGATTTCCGCGATCGACGATACGACGAGCTACGGAAGAACAATCAATTCTTCCCAGCAGATTTTCCGCGCTAACCGAACCTTGCAGATTTGGAATGAGATATTCCGACGAGCGGGTTATTGATAAGAGTTGTTTTTATGAGTTTGCCAAGCAAAAGAGACCTCCTGGCTCAATCGCTCGTAGGCAGCGGATTTGTGTGGTTTCTCCAACGATTAGGAGCCTGGCGCGGACTAATGGTTCTGAACTACCATCGGATCGGCAATCCGGCATGCACCCCCTGGGATCATGACCTATGGAGCGCTTCGACTGAGGAGTTCGACTGGCAAGTTAATTATCTCAAGCAGAATTTCGACCTCATCAGCCCATCCGACCTGGAACATGCCAAATCACATCCGCGCGGACGGCATGTCCTGCTCACTTTCGATGACGGATATCGCGACAACTACGAAGCTGCCTATCCGGTGTTGAAATCACATGGTGTGCCGGCGACCTTTTTTCTGGCCACGCGATTTCTCGATCAGCCACACGTCAGTTGGTGGGATGAAATTGCCTGGTTGATTCGCACCACCACACGCGAGTTTCTGGATGGCCCCGGATGGCTGGCGGAGCCGATCCTGATCGATCATCTGGATCCTCAATTGACCATCCGGAAGTTGTTAAAGATTTACAAAGTGCTCCCGGGTGATCGCACCCCCGGGTTTCTGCAATGGCTGGCGGATGAAACCGGCAATGGACGCTGCCCCACGCGCCTGGCGCTGAATCAATGGATGACATGGGACATGGTCCGCGAGATGCACGCGAACGGAATGCAGTTCGGTGCCCACACGGTGAATCACCCCATCCTGAGCAGGATTCCTCTCGATCAGCAACGGTGGGAAATCACGGAAAGCCGGAAACGAATTGAACAGGAACTCGGTACGCCGATCCAGATCTTCAGCTATCCGGTCGGTGGAATCGCGAGTTGCAATTCCGATACCGTGGAGTGTGTCCGCCGAGAAGGTTTTCAATGGGCCTTCCGTTACGGCGCCGGCTTTCGGTCAGATCCGTTCGAGAATCCGTTACAGATCCCTCGTCTGGCCGTTGAGCACACCACCGCGCGATCGATGTTTCGCGCCCTGACCGCCCTGCCGCGATTGTTCGAATAGTCGGTCGGCCCCGACGGAGATGTAGAAGAATTCGTCAGAATTCTTGCCGCGAGCATCCAATCCCATACGGCCCATTTGTTGGATCTTTCTCATAAATGCGATGAGAATTATGGGATCGATGGGACATGTGTGTTAGCATGTGCTGCGATTAGCAACCACACGAGCACATGCACAACGGGACCTTCATGGCCAGGCACAGTTCTGATCGAGAAGACCTGATGGCCGAGGCAGTGACACTTTCGCCGCGGGTTGCACTGCTGATTCCTGGAATCGACGATGAAGTCATTGCCGGCCGTCGAACTGACGGACGGTGGTCTGTGTTCTGCGGCGGAGATCCCGTCTATCATTTCGACCCGCAGGACCGCCTGCGACGCGCGTTCATCGGAGAGAAACTGTTCCGCTCTCAAGGCACGACTCTCGCACGCTTGACGCGTCAGGAAGCGGCCACCGAGACCGTGTTGTTGCGACACGACTTGGACTCATTGGAATTGGCGACGTTTCTGCACGACATGCGGTTCTTTCTGGCCCGTCTGGCTGAAGCGTTGAAACTGGGGACGGTCACGATTCTGGAATCAATTCCCGCCGATGCGAATTTCTTGCCTGAATTAGCCAGTCATCTCAACGTCGTTCTGAATGGCCAGAGTCAGTTGTCCCCAGCTCTGAAAAAGTAGACGCGCCGGACAGTCGCCAGTACACTGACGGACCACTTTGCCCCGAGGCTGTCGTCGACTGACTCTCCGGAGTCGGACGATTTCGAGTCGCCGGTGCACTGTTTGACCACTTCGCTCGGAGGAATCCACGAGATGTTGCATCGTCCGATGAATTGCTGCGCCGCACGGCGGAACCCGTCATTCTCGCTGCCGTCCGTTTTTCGAGGGATATTGTGGACGATTGCCGTCTACGCTTCTCTAACCATCACGGTCGCTTCCGCAGCCGACTGGAAGTTTTCCATTCGCATGGCCCCGACCGTCAGGCAAGAGCCCTTCACCGGCCGCGTCTACCTGTTTTTCAACGCTCGTAATAAAGAAGAACCACGCCAGGGTCCCGACTGGTTTCATCCCGAGCCGTTTGTGGCGCTGGATGTCAATAACTGGAATCCGGCCGAGCCGCTAAGCATCTCACCGGCCACGGCTGGATTGCTCAGTTTTCCACAACCATTGGCCGATCTGGACTTGAAAAACAGCCGCGTGCAGGCTGTCGTCCGGCTGAATCCTCACGAACGGGATGTCGGAACCGGACCCGGAAATGGTTTCAGCACGCAGACTGCCGCGGCTCCCGCCGAGAACGCGCCGGGCATCGAACTCCTGGTTGACAAGATCGCCCCCGAAACAATGTTCAAGAGCTCCGATCGCTGCCGGGAATTGGTCGTGCGCAGCGAGTTGCTGAGTCGTTTTCATGGGCGCGAGGTTCACTGGAAAGCTGGGGTGCAGCTCCCCGCCAGTTATCAGTCAGCTCAGGAACGCCGCTATCCGGTTATTTTGGTCGTGCCGGGATTCGGCGGCGATCATTACAGTGTGGCCTCCGCCCCACCCGTGCAGGAGCAGAACGAACGCGGAGTCGAGTTTATCCGGGTGACCCTGAATCCGAGTTGTGCTCGCGGCCATCATGTGTTCGCCGATTCCGCCAACAACGGACCGGTCGGCAAGTCATTCGTCACGGAATTTCTGCCACGACTGGATAAGGACTTTCGCACCGTTGCAGCCTCCACAGGACGGTTCTTGACGGGTCATTCATCGGGCGGCTGGAGTACACTTTGGCTGCAGACGACCTATCCCGAAACGTTCGGCGGAACTTGGAGCACTTCACCCGACGCGGTGGACTTCACCGACTTCCAGCGAGTCAACTTGTATCAACCCAACGCCAATCTTTTCCGTGATGAAGCGGGGAATCGCCGGCCGCTGGGGCGCGATGGCGCGACCATTCTGCTCTGGGCGGATCGATTCTGTGATATGGAGCACGCTCTCGGATACGGTGGCCAGATGCAAAGCTTCGAGGCCGTTTTCAGTCCGCGGGGGGCCGATGGCACGCCGCTTCAAATTTGGGATCGACGCACGGGAGCCATCAATCAGGCGGTGGCGGAAACGTGGAAACGGTATGATATCCGCTTGCGACTGATGATGGACTGGCCGCAGATCGCGCCGCAACTGGCGGGTAAGCTACACGTATTTATGGGGGCGGACGATACTTTCTATCTGGACGGTGCCACTCGGCGCCTGAAGGCCACACTCACCGAGTTGGGCAGCGATGCGGTGATCGAAATCCTGCCTGGCAAGAATCATTTCAATTTGTTTGCTGACGGTCTGAACGGACGCATTCGCAAAGAAATGGTCACAGCATTTCTGAAACACCACCAGCCGTAATTTCCACGGCAAGGATCAAATACGATGACTGCAGTACTCAACCCCCATCACGCCGTGTATGCGGGGAGTTTCGACCCCTTTACGTTCGGCCATCTGGATATTGTCCAGCGGGCCTCGCGGCTGTTTGAACGTGTCACGATTGGAGTCGGAACCAATCCGGAAAAACGGGCATTATTCACACCCGACGAACGGATGGAGCTGATTCACCAATCAATAGCGGGCCTGACCAATGTCACGGTCGATGTCTTTCGCGGCCTGACGGTCGATTTCCTGCGGCATTGTGGTGCGGCCGTTCTGGTGCGCGGCA
>JAQGHS010000756.1 GCA_028291605.1 Planctomycetaceae bacterium
GGCGGGAGCCTCGCCCTCCCATTAAAGTTGGATCGCGGAGCGATCCACGACTATCTTTGTTTTCGAGGTTTCGGAATGTGAGGTTATCGGTCACAATAGCGTTTACGCATATGTGACTGATGATTGGACTTCGCGATGAGGAATGTGATGGGACGTCGCTGGTTGCTGACGCTGATTCTGGTTGTCTGCTGGTTCCACTGCTACCCCGTATTGTCCACGGCGGCCGAGGCCCCGACGGCCGAACAACTGCAGTTTTTTGAAACATCTATTCGCCCCGTGCTTGTTGAGCATTGCCAGAAGTGTCATGGCGAGGCCAAACAGTGGGGCAGCCTGCGACTTGACTCGGCCAAAGCACTCCTGGAAGGGGGCGATTCCGGGGCGGCTGTCGTCCCGGGCCAGCCCGAGAAGAGCCTGTTGATCCGCGCGATCCGACAGCAGGACGAAGATTTGAAGATGCCTCCCAAGGGCAAGCTGTCCGACAAGCAGGTTGCTGATTTTATTCTCTGGATCAAGCAGGGAGCTCATTATCCGGTGGCGGCTGAGGCTGGAAAGGTGCGGTCGCGCGATCCGAATCATTGGACGTTTAAGACGCCGGTCGATCCTCCCGTTCCCGCGATCCGCGATACGGCCTGGCCGAAGTCTGTCTTGGATCATTTCATCCTGGCGAAACTGGAAGCCGAGAAGTTGGCCCCGGCCAAACCCGCAGACAAGCGGGCTCTGATTCGGCGCGCGACCTTCGATTTGACGGGACTGCCTGCAACGCCAGAGGAGATCGAAAAATTCCTCGCGGACAATGATCCCGATGCGTTTGCCAAATTGGTGGACCGCCTGCTGGCGTCCGCAGCCTATGGCGAGCGTTGGGGCCGGCACTGGTTGGATGTGGCCCGGTATGCCGATTCGAATGGACTGGATGAAAACGTCGCTCAAGGTAATGCGTGGCGGTATCGCGATTATGTCGTCGCCGCATTTAACAACGACAAGCCCTATGATCAGTTCCTCGTTGAGCAAATCGCCGGGGACTTGCTGCCCACTGACGATGCTGCCGTGCGTAACGAACGCCTGATCGCCACGGGATTTCTGGCCATCGGCCCCAAGGTGCTGGCTGAGGTCGATGAGTCCAAGATGCAGATGGATATCGTCGACGAACAGATCGACACGCTGGGGCGGGCGATCTTGGGAATGACCTTCGGTTGTGCCCGCTGTCACGATCACAAGTTCGATCCGATCCAGACCGCAGACTATTACGGTTTGGCGGGAATCTTCAAAAGCACGCGGACGATGGATAGCTTTAAGAAGGTTGCGAAATGGCATGAAAATCCGGTGCCGACCCCTGAGGCTCTCGCCCAGAAGGCCGCATTTGATGCCCAATTGGCGGCTGCCAAAAGTGCGATTCAGAAGCTGACTGACGCTGCGGATACGAAGGTCAAAGAGGCGAATTCGAAAGGGGAAAAACTGCCGGAAAAATTGGAGACGATCTATCCGGAAGAGACGAAGGTCGAACTCAAACGGCTGCGAGATGAGTTGGCAAAGCTCGAGAAATCGGCCCCCGAAATGCCGTCTGCGATGAGTGTCATGGACGATACCGTGGCGGATGTGGCCATTCACATTCGCGGCAATCCGCTCAAGCTGGGCGAGGTCGTGGCGCGACATATCCCGACCGTACTAGAAGGGCCGACTGCTCGAGAATTTACCACGAACAGCAGCGGGCGATTGGAATTGGCTCAGTCGTTGATTGAGAAACGTCATCCACTGACCAGTCGAGTCCTGGTCAATCGCATCTGGCGCTGGCATTTCGGAAAAGGCCTGGTGCGCACGACCGACAATTTTGGGCTCCTGGGAGAACCGGCAACTCATCCCGAGTTGCTGGATTGGTTGGCAATTCGCTTTATGGAACAGGGCTGGTCAATCAAGAAATTACATCGACTGATCATGCTGTCGAGCACCTATCAGTTGGGCAGTCACGTCGATCCGGCAGTCGTGGAACGTGATCCTGAAAACTTGTTGTATGGCCGCACCAGTATTCAGCGGCTGGACGCGGAAGAGATTCGCGATGCGATGCTGGCGGTCAGCGGGCGGCTCGATCGAACGTTGGGTGGGTCGCTATTGAATGTGAAGAATCGCGCCTACTTTTTCGATCATACGTCGAAGGACCTGACCGACTATTCGAGCCCGCGCCGATCGATCTATCTGCCGGTGGTGCGTAACAACGTCTACGACTTGTTCCAACTGCTGGACTATCCTGACGCTGCGATTCCGACCGGCGACCGCACGACGACAACGGTTGCTCCGCAGGCCCTGTTGATGATGAACAGCGAATTCGTCGCCAAAGCCAGCTCGGACTTGGCGGCACGATTACTAGCACAGCCCCAGAATGCGGATGGGAAGCGGATCGAGGAACTCTATCTGCTCGCGTATGGTCGGGTCGTTACTCCCGAAGAGATTGAACAATCGAAGTCGTTCGTCGCAGAGATCGAGAAGGCATTGCAACCATCTGATCCCGACCCCGCCAACCGCCACAAGCGCGCATGGGCCAGTTTGTGTCAGGTGGTCCTAGCCGCGAATGAGTTTATCTATCTGCAGTGAGTTCCGATTTATCATCCGGAACGCACTAGCATCCGGTTCGGCCAAGGGGTGAGTTGGCCTCGGAGTCAACGTGTGTCGTCGACGATCTGTAAGATGGGCACTCCTGCCCGTCCTCTTCGCATTTCTCACCCAGAGACGGGCACGAGTGCCCATCTTACAGCACACGTTCCGTAGCGTACTGACGTGGCGTTCAGCGGCCGATTTCTCAATCGTCCCGATCATCTCGCGCTGCAATGTGCATCAGCTTGCTGCAGGATTTACAGAACATGATCTTGCCGGACTTCAGCTCGACGAGTGTCTGCGGCGGCAGTGTGACAAAGCAGTTCTGGCATTGATTGCCCTCGACCTCGGCAAACGCGTCGGGGCCCTGGGCTTGCACCATGCGGCGATAGGCCAATTCGATGTCGCCCGGAATGACACTTTCCGCCTGCTTGATGAAGCGCTCGTACTCGGTGGCCTTGGCTTTCAGCCCGGCTTCGGCGTCGGCCAATTCTTGGGCCAGCTTCGTTTCTGCGGCTTTCAGCGTGACCAGTTCTTTCTCGAACTGAGTCAACTCTTCTTTCAGACGGTCGAGCTTCTCAAAGGCGGCCAGGATCTCGTCCTCGAGGACGCTGTTCGCCATTTCGTCGGCTTCAACCTGTGATCGCAGTGCGTCGAACTCGCGATTGGAAGCCGCTTGATTGAGCTTGGACTTCAGTCCCAGGACTTTGGCTTCGTTGGTCTTCACCTGCAAATTGCTTTGGTCGGCAGAGAGCTTCAGCTTCTTGATCTTCTCTTTGGTCGCGTCAATCTCGGCCTGCTTGGCGGCTGTGATTTGTTGCCGAGCCTTCATTTGGCGCGGCGCGGACTGCAACTGGTTTTGGACGGTTCGCAGCTTGTAGTATAAACTGTGCAGCTCTGAAACCCCACTTCTGGTTGCGGCCATCCGATGTATTCTCCCCGTGACATGACTTGCCCGATCCCTCAGCCAGACAGGTAGCTGCGGGATTTTTCTAATGGGCTGAACCGTTATCTTAGCCGAAAACGGTGAACTTCGCGTTTGGTAAGTACGTTATTTTCCCATGCGGGCGACAGTTTGCCAATCATCGCTGGCTGCGAACACGGAAATTCGCGGGATTTTTGGGGAAATACTTGTCTGTAGCGTGACTCTCCAGAGTCGGACGAATTTCGTAGCGGAGACATCCAACTCAGCACCTCTGGAACTCGCCCGCTCTGGAGAGTCAGGCTACGGATAAGCGACCTTGCCAACCGAGGGGCACTTGCGACAATAGTGAACGTGGGCTGCGACGCAAGAATTCGTTCAACATTTCGACACCGTTGCGAGGACCGGTCCATGCTTCCCATTCGGATTCTGTACGTGGCGTGTATCGTCTGCGGTCTGGCCGCGACAGCCTCGGCCCAGGATTTTCTGCTGGAGAATCCCGCGGACCCCGCAGCTGCCTCCACGGCGGCCATCATTGGTACTGATCTGGTCATCATTGATGCTGGCGGACGGAAGTTCGTTTATCAGCGTCGCCCCGATCTCGATACCCCGGACGGCATGTTTCAGGCCTTCTTTTCTGCTGCCGCGAGTCAATATTTGCGGTGGCCGGTCAGTGGAGCGGGGAGCATGCAAGTGGGGCGAATCGCAGGGGGGACCGTTCTTTGGAGCCTCAGCCGGATGCAGATTCGTGCGGCGAATGGTGGCCCACCGGGTGGCGGGACATTCATTCCCGGCGGTCCGCTGCATGTGGGAACCTTGCCACTCGGAAAAAACACGATCTGTACTGCTCAGATCGACTCGTCGGGGCAGTTGCAATTCTTGATTGGTCATGGTGAACGCTGGCAACATTTTCCGTCCGAGTTGCCGCCAGGAATCTTCGTGCCCGGTGCTGCAGTACAATTGGTGCCGCATCCGGGGGCACCAGTGCCGCGCGTGATTACTGTCGGGGCGAATGGAAAATTCCTGCAAATTACAGGCGGCCGTGACGTCAACGAGCTCCCCGTTCCCCCGGGAATGAAGCTTGTTCCCGGCAGCGAGTTCGCGATGACCCAGACCGCGACTGCCAGTCTGATATTTGTGGCCGATCGTCACGGTCGACTGTGGCGGATCGATCTGGCCGGCGGGTCTCCTCAGACGATTGAGGGCCACTTGGGAATCCTGGAGCCGGGAGCGCCGATTACCGTCATGGGTGACGGTTCGGAACTCTTCCTGACTGATCGCAAGGGAGCCATCGTCGTCTATTCACTCGATCCGATGGGGGTGTGGCACGGGCCGGAGATCGTCGCGGGGGGATTTGTTTCGGCGGGTGCCGTGACGGCCTGGATGCGGCCGGGAACCACCGTCCTCGAAGTCGCGGCCGTGGATCATCATGGTCATCTGCAGGTACTGAGATTCGCGGGGGGAGTCTGGACGAAAGACGCCGTTCCTGGAGTCAAGCTGCCTGCGGGATCGCCCGTCACGGCCTTTGAAACGACTGCCGGATTGAGTTTGACCGCAGTCCTGGCGGACGGTCGTTGGATGGAATTTTTTGAGACTGGCGGCAAGTGGCAGGAGCGTGTGATCGCGGCGGGCTTTCCTCCGCGCGCCCCGTTGGCCTTCAGCAATTTCGGACCGATGCTGTTTGCGTCAGACGTGACCGGGCGGTTGATTTCCGCCATCTGGACCGGCAGCGAATGGCGGAGCGTGATCTGTGTTCCGAGCGATTTTCCGCCGGGCGCGGTTGGCTTGGCTCCGCGGTTGATTTCGCGAAAAACGATCGTCGGTCGACGGATCGATCCCGTCACTGTGGAACTGCAAAACACGACGCCCGAAGAATTGGTCGTCCGCATCCTTGATGCGCGGATTCCAGGAAAAGTTCAGGAATTGCCGATCCCTCCCAATGGCTCAGTTCCCCTGCGAGCGGACCGCGACGCGGGTGGGACCTTAGAAGAGGTCTATCTTGTGCCGGGTCCCGGAGGTCCAGTGCAGCAGGTTCGCCAGTTCCCGTTGCCACCGCAGAAATTCTACGATGTTGTGGTCTATACGAGCCGGGTGACCTATCAATACATCGATCGCCGCAAGCAAAAGGGCCCGGTTCCGGACTTCAACGAGTCCTCATTGATCAGCGTGGGAGCATTTCCGCTACCACCCGGTCCGGGCTTGCCTAATGGGACTCGCCTGGATGTCTATGGAATCGCGACCGCAACTCGCAATCCCGGGGCCGCGGCGGTGCTGGATCCGATGCCGCCGCAGCCGTGAATTGTTGTAGCCTGACTCTCCAGAGTCGGGCGAGTTTTCCGTGCAGACTCGCCCGACTCTGGAGAGTCAGGCTACAGATCGGCCGCCCCCTTCGTCAAACGTTACTTCGTTGCTTCCGCTTTCTTCAAGTGCTTGTCGAACCAGTCGGCGAACAGGTCGACATCTTTGACAAGGTCTTTCCAACCATGAACTGCCCCCGGTCGCACCACCAGTTCGTGGGGGACTTTGACCTCTTCCAGTTTGTCCATGACCAGTTTTGACTGTTGAATGGGAACCAGCAGATCGGCGTCGCCGTGGATGATCAGAGTCGGGGGATCGTCGGCAGTAACGTGATATGCGGGAGAGATTTGTTTGGCGATCGCCAACAGCCGGGCTTCGTCGGTGATCGCCACGAACTCCTTGGCTTTCGGGTCGAATTCCTCGAAGTCGAAGGGGGCTCGGAAATTGGCCAGGACGCCGCGGCCCATCGCGTTTTCACCCTCTTTGCCGTAGTTCAGGAAGTCCGTCGGGGGATAGAAGCAGGCAACCGATTGCACGCGACTGGATTGGCGATCGACGGGATCCTTGGCGTCAGGATTGCCTGCCGTGCCGGCCATACCTTGCATCAATGACAAATGCCCGCCCGCCGAGCCTCCCATGATGCCGATCCGCTCGGGATCGATTTTGAAGTCGGCCGCGCGATGCCGAATGTACCGGACGGCGCGGTTCATATCGGAAATTGCGTCGAGGATTGTGAATCTGGGATTACTGCCATGGACGACCGCAAATACTGTATAGCCGCGATCTAAGACCGATTGAAAAAAGCCGACGTTGATGTTGTCGTGTGACGAAAACCAGCCGCCGCTGACCACCATCACCACAGCCGCACCATTTGTCGGCCCCTTGGGGGTAAACACGTCGAGCGTCAGCGCCGTGCCGAATTTGCGACCGTAGATCACATCTTCTTGCCGGGTATAATTCGGATCAGCCGCATCGACGCGGGGGGCAAAACTCAGACTGAGTAACAGCCCAAGCAGGGGGAGCAGGAGACGCTGCATGTGATGATTTCCTGTAAATGGAAGTGAGGTGCCCGTGCCCGCGGGCGTTTCAGGAGATCCCTTTTGTGACGCCCGGGGAGCGTGCTAGGATACCCTGATGGAGATTGAAGTTCCATTACTCCGAGGTTTCTGAGACATCATGCCGGTTGATCCCCAGGTTGCCGCGTTCCTGCAACGCATTGCCGATTTAAATGCCCCGCCGATCTATACACTCACCCCCGAGCAGGCACGTCGCACGGTCCCCCAGATTCCGTTGCCGCACGAACCCGTCGCTACCATTGAAAACCGCAGTGTTTCAGGAGCGTATGGTGAGGTTCCAGTGCGGGTCTACACGCCGTTTTCGGCAGTGCAGAAGGCCGGACGCGGGCCGGTGCCGCTGATGGTGTTCTATCACGGTGGCGGCTGGATGAACGCCGACGTCGACAGTTACGATCCACTGTCTCGCACAATTGCCAATGCGTTTGATTGCATTGTGGTGTCGGTGGATTACCGATTGGCTCCTGAAAACAAGTTTCCTGCGGGCGTCGAAGATTGCTATGAGGCTACCGTATGGGCGTATGAACATGCACGCTCATTTGGCGCAGATCCGAATCGGATGATTGTGTCGGGTGACAGTGCGGGAGGGAATCTCGCCGCCGCGGTCAGCCTGATGGCTCGAGATCGCAACGGCCCGCCGATTGCGTATCAATTGTTGATCTACCCCGTAACCGACTGCAACTTCGAGACACCCTCATATCAGCGGAACGCAACCGGGTACATGCTGACTCAAAAGGCGATGCAATGGTATTGGGATGCCTACCTACCTTTACCGTCCGAGGCGAAAAACCCCTACGCCGCACCGCTGCAGGCGACTGATCTAACTCGACTGCCTGCAGCGCATGTCATCACGGCGGAATACGACCCGCTACGAGATGAGGGCGAGGCTTTTGCGGAACGGCTTAAGGCCGCTGGGGTACCGCTGACTTTCAAACGATATGACGGCATGATCCACGGATTTGTGCGGCGGACCGATCTGTTTGATGTGGCCCGCAAGGCGATTCAGGAAATGGCCCAGGAAACCAAGCGAGCTTTAGCCGCGATGTCGTAGCCCGACTCTCTGAGTCGGGAGCAGTGGAATCTTGGACCCGACTCAGAGAGTCGGTCTACGTAACGAAAATAGAAACTGACAATGGATCAATTGACGTGTGTGCTGGGCAGCGGCGCGATGGGAATTGCCTGCTCCTTCCTGCTCTCAGAACATCCCGATCAACGGGTGAAACTGTGGGGGCGGGACGCCGCGCACGTGGCCGAACTGGTGGCGACTCGAGAGAACTCGCGACTATTGCCTGGAATCAAGATCCCCGCCAGTATTGGTCTCACCGCCGACATCGAACAGGCCGTGGCGGACGCCGATCTACTCGTGGTCGCGATTCCATCAGCATATCTGCGCGAGACACTCACACGCCTGGCCCCGCACATTCCCCAAGGGATGCCCGTGGTCAGTGTTGTGAAGGGGATGGAGAACGCGACTCAGTATCGCCCCAGTCAAATCATCACCGAAGTTCTGGGGACTGACGCAGTCGCCGTGCTCGCCGGCCCCAGTCATTCCGAAGAGATCTGCCGGAGGCTGCCCGCCAGCGTAGTCGTCGCCAGTGCGGATCAGACGCTGGCGAAACGCGTTCAGACGATGTTCTCCACCGACCGATTTCGGGTTTATACCAATCGTGACCTCGTCGGTGTCGAACTGGCCGGAGCCTTGAAAAACGTGGTCGCGATTGCGGCCGGAATCAGCGACGGTCTGGGCTTCGGCGATAACGCCAAAGCCGCCCTCGTGACCCGGGCCCTGGTCGAAATGACCCGCTTTGGAGTTCTTTCGGGCGCCGATGCCAGCACATTTTCCGGCCTGGCTGGCTTGGGTGACTTGATCACCACGTGCATCAGCCCCTACGGCCGAAATCGCAAGGTGGGAGAACGGCTGGGCCGGGGAGAGACTTTGACTCAAATTCTGCAAACGATGCAGGCCGTGGCAGAGGGCGTGCCTACCAGCCGTAGTATTTATGAGTATGCACTGCGGTTGGGAATTGAGATGCCGATTTCTACCGAGGTGTTTCGCGTGTTGTTTGAGGACAAGCCACCGCGGGAGGCGACGACCGATCTGATGGTGCGGCCGCCAAGGGATGAGTGAAAGTCGTTGATCGCTCCGCGATCGAATCGCATCGAAGCAACCGGCGCCGAACAACAATCAACCGTGCAACCAAAATCAGCCCGCCATAAAACAACATTCGCGAAGCGAACATCGCCTACGGCTCATATCGTCGATATAAGTACTCACCGTCTCGAAGTCTGGCCTTTCCGGGATTCTGAAAGATGTATTCACGAAGGTAATGATATTGCTCCGAACTGCGTACAAGGTGGTCGAACGGTTCTTGTTGCCAGAAAGAGCCGGTAGCACCGATCTGGCGATTGATTTGTACGGCCGTGTAATGCAACCAAGAATCGAATTGCTCTCGCATCTGCTCAGGACAACCAAATGCTGCTAACAGGTGCACGTGATTGGGCATGACTACGAAGTCGCCCATGCGGTATCGATCGCCGTCAAAATGCAACAGCGAATCACTGACGATTTTTGCCAACTCGGGTTGACGTAGCAGACACTTGCCGTGAAAGGTATCGAGAAAGTCCTCACGGGTGCGATTGAATTCTCGGTGAAAGTCTTTCTGATCCTTTTCTGATAGCAACGGCAGCAAGGTCGACCAGTTCTGTTGCGGCAAACCCAATCTTTTCATCCAATCGTTTTTCTCACGGTCCCAGCGGAGCAGCACGGATTGGGGAATTGAGTCGTGCGTGCGGAATGTCACAAAGACGATGGCACCGGCTCGAGACCAATGTGGTCGCAGTCTTTCGCCAATCAATACTTCCGATTTGGGATCGAATGGCATCCCGAGCATGTCAAGTCCCTGATTGGGTGATCTCTCTTCTCGGATGCTGAGTTTTATTGCACGATTGTTTCTGTGCAGAGTCGATGCCTTTGACGCGTTTCGATCGCGGAGCGATCAACGACTTTCATTCCCATACCTATGCGTTGGGACCGGCCTCCCCGGCCTGAAGCTTTGCGTCTGGCGGAACTCTGCGGTTGCTTCGCGTTTCGCACAGACTTCTGCGAGAACCTTCTTGACTCGTTCTTCCAGGACTTGCGGGTCGCAGGCGACCCTCGCGTTCACGATGATGTCGCAGTCTTCGACCTGGCATTTGGAGGGGAGTGACAGCTCCGGCGGTGATTCGCTGCTGATGAGATTGGCCACCCCAAAAAAGCCTTCCCACAGGCCAATCGTTTTTAGATGGGCGGTCTCGGCACCGAGGTCGTGGAGTTCTGTGCGCAGTTCCGAGATGACTTCCAACAGGAAGGCATCAAGATCAAATGGTTTGGGGGCTGAGACATGCAGGCTGGAATTCAGCCAGCCCAGTTCCGCCTCACCCTCGGCATAGGTGTCGTAGTCGATGTCGAGGACTCGCCGGCCGAAATCACCTTGCTGGTCCAGCAATTCCTGCAGCGCGTCGAAACCCTCTCCCGTGCGGGCGGAAA